>CAJTMZ010000020.1:0-14057 GCA_910577445.1 uncultured Lachnospiraceae bacterium
GGATTAAGACAACTGATTGTAGATATGCTGGGAGGTCAGGGATGCAGCATTGACGTGGAATCATTTCAAAACGATATCACTTCATTCAACTCTGCGGATGATGTAATTACACTGCTGATTCATATGGGATATATGGCTTATGATAGTAAAACAAAAAAAGTTTTTATTCCGAATGATGAGGTAAGGAGTGTTTTTCTACGAGCTATCAGAAATGATGGGTGGGAAGAAGTAATAAAGGCAGTCAGCGCATCAGAAGCCTTGCTGAAGGCGACTTTGGCGATGGATGAAAAGGCTGTGGCGCAAATGATACAAGAAGTCCATATGCAAAGTTCTTCCAGTCTGATATATAACAATGAGATTTCTTTGAGCAGCGTGATTACGTTGGCCTATTATAGTGCTTGCAGAGATTATACTCTTGTAAGGGAACTGCCGACAGGAAATGGGTTTGCTGATATGGTATTTCTTCCCAAACGTACATCTTTAAATCCAGCTTTGGTTCTGGAATTAAAATGGGATAAAACCGCTGAGGGAGCAATAAGCCAGATTAAAAATAAAGGATATGTGTCAGTTCTTAAGGAGTATAAGGGAAATATTTTACTTGTCGGAATAAATTATGATAAGAAAAATAAGATACATGAATGCAAAATAGAAAGCCTTGAAATGTAATTTGCAGTATCAAAATACAACGATAAATTAATTGAACGGGCAAAAGGAGGGATACTATCCTGATAGTTGCTTAAGTAAAGGTGTGTAGGAAGGTATGAAAATAAAAGTTAGAATTGCAGAAGAAAAAGATGTGGAGCGTGTTGCTGCTCTGTATGAGAAGCTCCATGATTATCTGGAAACACATGAAAATCACCCCAGATGGAAACGCGGTATTTACCCGACTAAGGCAAACGCGGAGGAAGGATTTGAAAAAGGGTTGTTATATGTGGCCGAAGCGGATGGAAAAATGGCTGGAAGTGTGATTTATCTTTGTGAGCAGGGAGAAGTTTACAATCAGGTAAAGTGGCCTGAAGAAATACCGGGTGACAATGTATATGTGATTCATGTATTGGCAGTCCATCCGGATTTTTTTAGAATGGGAGTAGGAACAGCGCTCCTTAAGTATGCGTGCAATATGGGAAGAAAAAACGGAGTAGGAGCAGTGCGTCTTGATGTGTATGAGAAAAATTTTTCAGCGATACACTTATATGAAAGCTGCGGATTTTCGTATCGTGGAACCATTGATTTGGGACTGGAAGAATTGTATGGCTTAAAGTGGTATCATGTCTATGAAAAACTTTTAAATTAAAAAATATTTAACATAACGTTTTTGAACCCTACTATAAACGAACAGCCCAACGGAAATAAACCGCTGGGCTGTAGTGTTTTTAGCCTTACATTCTACATAAAATCAAATAAACTCATCTGGACAGCTTTTTCGGCATCTTTATCCTCCGTTTTTTCCGGGCGTTCCCATCTGACATTTTCCGGTGGGATTTCCTGCAAGAAGCAGGAAGGCTCCTGCCCGCAGACAAGGATAAGCTCTTCCTCCGCCCGGGTCATGCCAACATAACAAAGGCGGCGTTCCTCCTCGATAGAGTCGGCCGTATTTACACCGCCAAATTCCAGAGGGGAGCGTCCCTTGTCCATTCCGTAAAGAAAGACTACCGGAAATTCCAGACCTTTGGAGCCGTGGAGGGTCATCAGAGTCACGGCGTCGGAAGTAAATTTTCTGCCGCCGTTTCGTCTTACGTCACCGTCTTCTCCGAAGGTAAGTGTGCGGAGAAAGTCTTCCATAGTAGAATGGAGTACTGACATGTCTGTCAGTTTTTTTATGGCTTCTTTGTTTTCAAAATTAATTTCGCCGTCCCATTCCTCGAGAAGTTTCAGGGGGCGGGTTTTCCTGATTTTTTTCCGGTATTTTTCAGTGAGGTAAGCAAGCTGTTCCTCCGGAGATTCTTTTAACCAGTGGGAAAGCAATTTTTGGCAGAGGGATTCCGCTGCCTTTTCTCCGGGATAGAGCGTCTGATAAAAAAAGTACAGCGTTGCGCGAACCTCGCGTTCGTTCAGGAAATCTTCTCTGCCGGCTACCTGATAGGGAATCCCCTCCTGTCTGAGGCACTTTTCAAGCAGAGCCGCCTGCCGGTGGGTCCGGTAGAGTACTGCGATATCCGAAAATCCCCGGATTGGGCGTTCGGCGCCGGTTTCGCTTTGTTCTGTGTCAAGCATGTCGATACCGCCAATCTGCCGGTTGATTTCTTTGGCTACAAAAATTGCCTCCCGCCGTTCATCTTCCACTGCTGCAATTCGGACAGGACGCCGTCCGGCCTTTCTGGCAGTCATACTGCGGGTCTCCCCTTCGTTGTGGGAGATTACGCCAAGAGCGGCCTGAAGAATATCCGGGGCCGAACGGTAGTTTTCCACAAGCCGGGTGGTAATAAGGTCCGGAGACTCTGCGGCCAGGCGCTGAAAAATGTTGGGATTGCAGCCGCGAAAACCATAAATAGACTGGTCGGGGTCTCCAATCACAAATAATTCCTGTCCGCCGCGGCTCCATTCTGTCATCAGTTGATACTGGAGCGGGTTAATATCCTGAAACTCGTCAATGAGCAGGTAGGAAAAGCATTTCCTCTCAGGCGCATCCTCCAAAAGCTCTTTCAATATTTTCAGGGTTTCCAGAAGCAGGTCGTCATAATCCATTGCGCCGGATTCCAGAAGAAGCCTTTGATAATATTCATAAATCCGTCTGTTTTTTTCATCCGCCTGCTGCAGACCGTTTTTAATCTTGGAAAGCTCCCGGAGCAATCCGGAAGGGGAATCTTTTCTTTCAAATTCCAGGAGCGCTTTTTCCGCGAGTTCCGTTTGAAGCCCGGTATCTGCAATCATAAAAGAAAGCCCGGCATTTTGCAGAAAACGGCTGCAGATAGCATGAAAGGTTCCTATTTGAACGGCAGGCTTTTCGGAAGACTTTATGCGCTTCTTATCTGCCTTTCCCGATAGAGTACGGCCGTCCATTCTGGCACGCATTTCTTCTGCTGCTTTATTGGTGAAGGTGACCGCTGTGATTTCTTCCGGCGGAATCTCTCTTACGTCCAGAAGATAGTGGAGTCTGGCAATCAGTGTTTTGGTTTTCCCGGTGCCCGGTCCGGCGATAACGGCTATTCTTCGGCCGGTCTGTGCTGCCGCTTTCTGCTGGCGTTCATTCAAAGTCAGGGCATGAGCCGGCTGAAGGAAGTCATCAGAAGAATGCAGATTTTCCGTCGGCGCTGCCGGTTTTTGGCCGGAACCGTAGTCCGGCTCTTCGCTGCCGTTTTTGCCGGAATTGCTGTTTTGGCTGTTGTTGCTGTTTTGACCGGAGATGTTGTCCGGCCCTCCGCTTTCGTTCCGCCCGGCATTGCCGCTTTGTCTGTCGTTTTTATGTCCTTCGTGTCCGGTGATTTTTTCTTTGGGGATTTTGCTTAGTGCCTGCAGCTCTGCTGTTGTAAAAAGAGATATCTGTCCTTCCAGACCGCTGATGTCTTCCGGAGTCAGAAGGCCGATTTTACCGTATTCCCCGTCAAAACCCGGCGTGCGCTCCACCTGGCCGCTGCGCAGTCTCTGGATTCCTTCCGCAATAAGAGGGCCGGCTGTCTTTCG
The DNA here is from genome assembly GCA_910577445.1 of uncultured Lachnospiraceae bacterium. Taxonomy (GTDB): domain Bacteria; phylum Bacillota; class Clostridia; order Lachnospirales; family Lachnospiraceae; genus Suilimivivens. Next base: position 3,622 of record CAJTMZ010000020.1, read on the forward strand.
GATATCCTCCACGGGTATTTCCCGCAGAATGGAAAACTCAGAACCGAGAGCTTTTATCAAATGCTCATATTGTTCCGTGGCTTTCTTTCCGGCGGAGGAAATTCCGGTGGAGGCGCCGATGACTTCCAGAAGCGGAACCAAGCTTTCAAAAGGCCGGCCTGTGGGCAGAAGATAGCCTTCTTCACGGTCCGCCAGTTGTTCTACACGGTTTAGCACACCGATGGTGATTTTCTTCCCGCAGACAGGACATTTATTTCCATATCGGGCAGTTTCTGAGGGACTGATACATAATCCGCATTTTCGGTGTCCGTCAAAATGATATTTTCCTTCCTCGGGGAAAAATTCGATGGTGCCAGCCAGTCCTTTTCCATTTGAAATGGCGTCTGCCAGCCCGTCATAGGACAGTTCTATATCAAACAGATTGGCCTCACGCCCAAGCTTTGCCGGCGAGTGGGCATCGGAATTGGAAATGAGGTGGAAACGGTCAAGGGCGCTTACCCGCCAGTTCATGGGAGGGTCGGAGGAAAGGCCGGTTTCCAGAGCGCGGATATGGGGCGTTAAATCTTCGAAACATTCTTCAACCGTATCAAATCCTGAAAAAGCGCCAAACATGGAAAAATGCGGCGTCCATATATGGGCAGGCACATAAATTCCCCCCGGAGTGGTTTCCAGCATGATTTCCAGCAGGTCACGGCAGGGAAGTCCCAAAATGGGCCGGCCGTCAGAGTGGATATTTCCAATCAGTTCCAGCCGCCTTGCCAGCGCGTCCGCCGCTTCCAGATTAGGCAGGAGGAGAAGGATGTGCACCTTTCTCACCCGGTCCCCTTTTTTATAGATGGAGCTGATTTCCCCGGTGACCACGAAGCGGGGCTGACGAGAGGGCGCTCCCTCCAGCCGGTATTCCTTTTTGAGGACATACAGACCCTCTTCCGCCGGTTCCAGCTTTTCTGCCAGTTCTGCACGCCATGCAGGATGGGTAAAATCCCCGGTCCCTATAATATCGATTCCTTTTTTCCCGGCCCACAAATCCAGATATTCCGGTGTGCAGTCCCGGCTGGTTGCCCGGGAGTATCTGGAGTGGATATGCAAATCCCCTATGTACATTTTTTCCTCGTTTCTTCTTTGGCGAATAAGAATATGTGCTTATGCAGTTCCTGTTTTTTGGTGGCGGCAAATTGCTTTTTCGCTGTTTTGCCGCCGTTTGTTGCGGTAACAATACCACCAATATTTCAATCCACACTTTCACCAAGCGACATAAACAGTTTATGCGATTAAGAAATATTTATCAAGTCATATTATTTTTCCTTGACATTTCCGCAGGGAAACCATACTATTTAACTATACCACCAATGAAAATATAAAGGAAGTGATTTGATTGACAGCTCATATTTCGGACGATGGACTTGGCAGGGAAGAGTCAGTAGCGGAACATACAGAAAAGACGGTATTTTTGTGTAGCGAAAAGGGAAAAAGATGCGGGCTTTCTCAAATTATGTCTTTATGCGGAATGTTTCACGATATGGGAAAAGATAAACGTTCGTTTGACGACTATCTGCATGCGGATGAAGCGGTAAGGCGAAAGCTTAGAGGAACCATCGGACATGCCTCAACGGGCGCAAAATATATTTATGATAAATATCACGATGGATGTTCCAGAAATATAAAATATATGGTTGAAATGGTTTCCTATGCCATAGCGGCTCATCATGGGCTGTTTGACTGTGTTGATGAACATGCAGATATATTTTCAAAAAGGATAAAAACAGTTGAGGATTATGACGAAGCATGCGGAAATTCCAGGCGGGATTATCTGAATCAATATGAAACGGATGAGATTTTTAAGGATGCGACAGATGAATTTAACCTGGTTTGGAACAGGATTAAGGAATTGTTCACACATCTGAAAACTATGCTGGCGGCGAAAAAGAAGGGAGATGCAAGGGGATTACTGGCTAATTGTAAATTTTTTCTCCTTGCCTGCCTGCAACGTTTGATTTTATCTATCTTAATTGATTCTGACTGGGAAGCAACCGCTGACTTTATGGATAATATCAATACGTTGTCAAAGAAGCCGCAATTTAATAAAGATGAAGTGTTTCGGGAGGCCGGAGAACATTTTGCGGCGTATATGGCGAAAAAGCAGCAAGAGGTTAATATTTCCCGTCTGACCGGCAAAGAAAGAGTGATATTTGAGGCGAGAAATACACTGTTAAATGAATGCAGGCAGTTTGCAGTGCATCCGGCAGGCGTATATTGTCTGCCGATTCCCACAGGCGGAGGAAAAACGCTGAGCAGCCTTGCCTATGCACTGGAATTTTGCAGACAGCATCCTGAGACAGAGCGTATTATATATGTATCGCCTTTTGTGAGCATTACGGAGCAGAACGCACAGGTATTCCGTGAGGCAATCGGCAAAGCTGACTGGATATTAGAGCACCATTCGTCTGTAATCAGGAATGAGGAAACGGAGAATGAGGATTACCGAAGCAATAAATTTTCCAGATACGATATTAACTGGGAGGAGCCTTTTATCTGCACCACCTTTGTCCAGTTTATGAACACATTATTTTCAGACAGGAGCGAATCGGTGCGGCGAATGCATCGGCTTGTTAATTCGGTTGTGATTATTGATGAAGTGCAGTCAATGCCGCTGAAATGTGTACATACATTCAATTATATGATTAATTTTTTGAATTTTGTATGTAATACCAATATTATTTTGTGCACGGCGACACAGCCGGCTCTGGAGGAAGCGGAATGTCCCATTTTTTACAGCAGTCCCAAACATATGATAAGAAATGCTGCGGATTGGGTTCTTAAGTTTGAAAGAGTAAAAATACATATACCGAAAGCGGAACAAAAATACACATTTGACAGCCTTGGAAAAGAAGTTGCCAGGCAGACAGAGGAATATCGTTCAATACTTGTGGTTTTGAATACAAAGTCAGCGGTAAGAAAATTATACGATATATTAAAAGAACAAAATATTCATGTTGAATATCTTACGACAAATTTATGCGCGGAGCACAGGAGTGATAAGATTAAGGGCATAAAGGAAACTCTTGTCAAAAAGGAGGAAAATATTGTTGTTATCAGCACCAATTTGATTGAGGCGGGAGTGGATATTTCCTTTGAATGCGTATACCGTTCTATGGCTGGATTGGACAGCCTGGCCCAGACGGCCGGGAGGTGCAACAGAAACGGCGAGGCGGAATACGGCGATATATATCTGATAAAGCTTGAAGGTGAAAATACCGGTAATATGGAGGAACTGCAGGAAAACACAAGAGCGGCGGAAGAAGTCATCTATCAGTTCAATAACAGTGAAAATCCGGGAAGCCTTTTAATGCCCGAATGGATGGATGAATATTATAAAAGCGTATATTTCAGCGGAGCCGATAAAATGAATTTCCCGGTGGAAAAGATAGATAGGAATATAATAGAGCTTTTATCAAGAGGGTTCGGAACTGAGGAAAAGAAGAATTATATGAATCAGGCGTATAAAACAGCCGGGCGGGCATATCGGGTCATAGATAATGAGACGTTCGGCGTAATTGTACCATATAAAAAAGGCGCGGAAATCATAGCGGCCATTCAGGAAATATCAGATGCGGGGGATATAAGAAGTTATATACGACAGGCGCAGAGATATACGGTAAATGTCAGGGGAAACCAGATGAAAAAGCTGGATGGGCTTATTCAGCCGATAAGTGATAAAATACCTGATTTATATATGGTAACGGCACCCGGCGCCTACAATAATGACTACGGTATTGCGCCGGAGTGGGAAACGCTTATTTTTTAACGGGATACAAATTACAAAGCAAGGGCAGAAAGGAAGAGAGAACATGGAAAAGCCTAATATTATCGAATATAGCGTGTTTGGCAGATATGCGTTATTCTCAGACCCGCTTTCAAAGACAGGAGGAGAAAAGTGCAGTTATCAGATTCCGACTTATCAGGCTCTTAAGGGGATAACGGAATCAATTTACTGGAAGCCAACTATTACATGGATTATTGACGAGTGCCGTGTTATGAATCCGATACAGACAGAGTCAAAGGGAATAAGACCAATCAAATACAGCGGCGGAAATGATTTGGCATATTATACTTATTTGCGGAATGTAGAGTATCGGGTAAAAGCGCACTTTGTATGGAATGAAAACCGGGAAGACCTGAAGTATGACAGAAATGAAAATAAGCACTATGACATTGCAAAACGAATGATTGAAAGGGGAGGGAGGAGAGATATTTTTTTAGGGGCAAGAGAGTGCCAGGGATATGTGGAACCCTGTTCGTTTGAGGAGGGGAAAGGCGCATATGATGCAATGGACTTGCCCTTTGGCATTATGGTACATGGCATTACCTATCCTGACGAAGCGGTGCGGGAAGAGGAAAAGGGAAAAATGACAGTACGGCTTTTTAATGCACAGATGAAAAAGGGGGTAATACGTTTTCCGCGGCCAGAAGAATGTGAAATAAGGCAGGTTCTGCGTGAAGCAAAACAAAAGGAATTTATTTTAGAAAAGAATTTCAAAGGATTAAAAGAGTTTGAGGGAGGTGACTTGCTTGGCATGGTTAAAGACTTTGGCTGACACCTACGATATTTATTCCGACCTGGCCGGGGTTGATAAAAACGGACAGGCAGTGCTTTTGCCGATTTCCCACTCAACATTCAATGCGCAGATTGAAGTAACTATTGATAAAGACGGAAACTTTGTGGATGCGCAGAAGCTTGAGAAAGGCATTGGTGTGGTGACCGTTATTCCGGTTACGGAGGATTCGGCGGCAAAAGCTAATGGCATTGTACCGCATCCATTGTGTGATAAGCTGTGCTATATAGCTGGAGATTATACAGACTATACAGGTGATGATAAAAGAAAATATTATGATGCCTATATAGCGCAGTTACAAAGTTGGGCAGAGTCAGACTTTACTCATCCCATGGTACAGGCGGTGTACCGGTATCTTGTAAAAGGGTCACTGATATGTGATTTGACAGCAAAAAAAGCGCTGCTGTTAGACGATAACGGAAAGTTAACCGATGATATTAAAATACATGGTCAGGGGCAGACGGGAGCGAATGTAAGATTTAGAGTTTTTGGAGCCGGTAAACCACAGGAAATATGGAAAAATCAGGAGGTATATAAAAAATACAGTGCATATTATCAACAAAAATCAGATAAGAAAAGACTGTGTTATGTAACTGGGAAAATGGAGTCCTGCTCGGATAAGCACCCCTCTAAGATACGAAACAGCGCGGATAAGGCAAAACTGATTTCGGGGAATGACAAATATGGTTTCACATATCGAGGGAGATTTACAGCAAAAGAACAGGTGGTTTCTGTTGGGTATGAAGTGTCTCAGAAAGCTCATAATGCTTTGAAGTGGCTTATTCAGAAGCAGGGATATACTCGGGATGAGTCAGCGATTGTTTGCTGGCTGGTAAACAGGAACATGTCAATTCCTGATATGATGAAAGACTCAATTAATGCCTACAGGGATGTAGATGATTTTGACTATGATTTTGATGATATCGGTATTGATGATGCGGTGGCTGACAATAAGCACGACACGGGCAAATACATTGCGGAACAGTTTAATAATGCAGTAAATGGGTACGCCGGAAAAATAAAACAAGATGACAAAATTGCGATTATTGCGCTGGATGCAGCAACAACAGGCCGGCTGTCTGTTGTGTATTATGATGAAATGGGCGGGAAACAATACATTGATGCAATATTAAACTGGCAGCAACACTGTAAATGGCGCCGTACCATAAAGATTGAAAAATCTGAAACGGCAAACAGGAAAATTACCTGCGAGTGTACGCCAGCTCCCAGGGATATGGCTCTTGCAGCATTTGGGACACAGAGGGATAAGTGGCTGGAAGCAGAGGGCAAATTGATTAGAACAACCATAAAAAGGCTGCTTCCATGTATAACGGGAAAACGGGCAGAGATTCCCTACGATATCATTCGGGCAGCAGCAAGACGGGCATCCATGCCGCAGACAATGAGTGATTATATATGGTATAATGATACATTATGCGTGGTATGTGCAATGATAAGATTTAATTATGAGAAAGGAGACAGGACAATGGATAATTTTCTGAACGACAATATAAACGACCGGAATGTTTTGTTCGGAAGGCTGCTGGCGGTATATGATTACATGGAGCAGCGAGCGATGCTTGAATATGATGAAAGCGGAAAAATAAAGGAGAGTCGTACGACAAACGCAAAACGATACTGGAATGCGTTTAGTAGTAGACCGGCCAGAACATTTAAAACAATAAAACAAAATCTGGTTGCTTATGAAAAAAGATTAAAAGACTATCAACTTAAAAAATTTGAGGAGTGGACAGGTGAAATAATGATACATTTTACAGAAAAAGATTTTGATAATATGGCTTTGTCGGAAATGTATTTACTGGGATACTATCAGCAGATGGAATATATGAAAAAAGCGTTTCAGAGAAAAGAAGAGTAAAGGAGAAAAGTTATGGGTGAATTTACAAATAAGATTGATTTTGAGGTTCTGGTAATGGTAAAAAATGCGAATCCCAATGGGGACCCGCTCAATGGAAACCGGCCGCGTGAAACCTATGATGGATTTGGCGAAATATCGGACGTGTGCATTAAACGGAAAATAAGAAACAGACTGCAGGACATGGGACAAAAGATTTTTATACAGAGCGATGAACGTTCTGATGACGGATTCCGGAGTCTTGCAGACAGAGCTAAAGGTAACGCAGATATGCAGAAAGCTCTTAAGGATAAAGACAGGGAGGCTTATGCAAAAGCCGCCTGCGAGACTTGGATTGATGTCCGCAGCTTCGGACAGGTATTTGCTTTCAAAGACACATCTGCTGGTGTGAGAGGGCCAGTTTCAATTCACTCCGCATTCAGTGTACTTCCGGTATCCATTAATAGTATGCAGATAACCAAAAGCGTTAACAGCGAGACAAAGGAGGTAAAGGATTCCAGTACAATGGGAATGAAGCATAAAATTTACTCTGCATTATATGTCATAAAGGGCAGCATTAATCATCAGCTTGCAGGGAAAACAGGATTCAGTGATGAGGACGCGGAGAAAATAAAAGAAGCTCTGCGTACACTTTTTGTCAATGACAGCTCCTCTGCAAGACCTGACGGAAGCATGGAAGTATGTAAAGTATACTGGTGGAAACATAATTGTCCTATGGGGCAGTATTCGTCTGCGAAAGTTCACAGACTCATAAAAATTTCAGCCAGAACAGATGACCCGAAAGAATTTGAAGACTATGATATCGTAATTGATACACTGCCGGATTTAATGCTTGAAGAAATAGAAGGTATTTAATCATGTATACCGAGGAAGATTATCTGATGCTGTCTGGCATTCAGCATTTTGCCTTTTGCAGAAGACAATGGGCGATAATACATATTGAGCAGCAGTGGGCGGAGAATTACAGAACGACTGCGGGAGAGCTGATGCATAAAAAAGCGCATGATGAAGGCGCCTTTGAAAAAAGAGGCGACTTGTTGACTGCCAGAGGGCTGCGTATTTCTTCACATGAACTTGGTTTAAGCGGACAGTGTGATGTCGTGGAGTTTTGCCGGGACGAAAACGGAATCAGCCTGTACGGCTATGATGGGAAATGGAATCCTGTACCGGTAGAATATAAGCGTGGAGAACCCAAGGAAAATAATGCGGATGAGGTACAGCTTTGCGCGCAGGCGATTTGTCTGGAAGAGATGTTTCAGGCAAAAATACCGGATGGTTATTTGTACTATGGTGAGAACAGACGGCGCAGCCGAATAGAGTTCACGGATAGCCTGAGAAAAGAAGTAAAACGGATGACGGAAGAGATGCATGATTTGTTCAGGAAAGGATACACGCCAAATGTAAAACCGACTAAACAATGCAAAGCGTGTTCTCTTGAAATGCTGTGTATCCCTAAACTGCAAAAAACAATGAAAGTCAGAGAATATATTGAACGGCAAATTAAGGTAAACGATTGATTATAGCGGGAGAGTCGGTGTGCGTAAATTACTGAATACGTTATATGTTATGACAGAAAGTTGTTACTTAACCCTTGACGGTGAAAATATTGTGATACAGGATGATAAGAAAACGCTTGGACGGTTTCCGCTCCATACATTGGATAATATCATATGTTTTACATATAAAGGAGCGAGCCCGGCATTGATGGGAGCCTGTGCGGAACGAAAAATTGGAATGAGCTTCTTTTCACCTGGAGGAAAGTTTTTGGCCAGAACGGTTGGCAGGGAATATGGGAATGTACTGCTTCGAAAAGAGCAGTATAGAATATCAGATAATGGAGACAGAAGCGTTCTGTATGCAAAAAATATGATTACGGGAAAAGTATTTAACTGCCGGTGGAGTATTGAACGTACATTGCGTGACCATGCATACCGTGTGGACGCGGAGCGGCTGAAACAGGTTTCCGATATTTTATACAGCACGCTGCCTCAGATAGACAGTACGTTAAAACTGGATGAGCTTCGGGGGATAGAAGGTAAATGTGCCGAACAGTACTTTTCCATATTCAATGATTTGGTATTGAATCAGAAAGAGGATTTTACATTTACAAGAAGAAACCGAAGGCCTCCGCTTGACAATATAAATGCAGTATTATCTTTTGCCTATACGATTCTTGCAGGTGATTGCGCCAATGCATTATCGAGTGTCGGATTAGACCCATATGTTGGATTTATGCACAGTGACAGACCTGGAAGAACTTCTCTTGCACTTGATTTGATGGAGGAATTAAGGCCAATTCTGGCGGATAGATTTGTTCTGACACTGATAAATACAAAGGCAATTCAGGGCAGACATTTTGAGAAACACAAAGATAATGCAGTGTTTTTAAACGATGACGGACGTAAAGTGTTTTTTAACGCGTGGCAAAATCATAAAAGGGAAACTATAACACATCCATATTTAAAGGAAAAAATATTATGGGGACTGGTCCCTTACGTACAGGCGCTCTTATTTGCCAGGACAATTCGAGGTGACATTGACGAGTATCCGCCATTTTTATGGAAGTAGGTGTTTGAATGCTGGTACTAATTACATATGATGTTTCTACCCAGAATGCAGCGGGAAAGGCTCGTTTGCGCAAAGTTGCAAAGGAATGTGTTAATTACGGACAACGTGTCCAAAACTCTGTGTTTGAGTGTATTTTGGATGCTTCACAGTCATTGCTGCTGAAGGAGCGCCTTGTATCGTTAATTAATGAGAAGGAAGACAGCCTGCGGTTTTATTATCTGGGAAATAATTATCAGACAAAAGTTGAACATTTTGGAAACAAAATTTCTTATGAGGCTGAAGGTACATTAATGATATAAACTGGTGCGAATGGTAAGTTGACATTAAAAGTATGGGAGGTTCGCACCATAAAAAAGTAACTAAACCAGAACGAAAATATTTATAATTAGAGCTGGGAAATAAAAGATTATGAGTATTGACCAAATAAATATTCTCGTTTCTGAGAAGAATTGTTGCTTTAGCAGTCGCTCCCCTTGCGGGAGCGTGGATTGAAATACAATATGTGGATATCGGTAGCGGGGAATGCTGCTGGTCGCTCCCCTTGCGGGAGCGTGGATTGAAATACAAGCGGTATGTATGCAAGGACAGTAGTGGGATGTCGCTCCCCTTGCGGGAGCGTGGATTGAAATACAAAATGAAGCGGATGCCCTGTTTTTGTCTGACAGTCGCTCCCCTTGCGGGAGCGTGGATTGAAATTATGTAAGTATGATGTGACTGCAAAGGAAACCGCCGTCGCTCCCCTTGCGGGAGCGTGGATTGAAATGATTATGTTTTCCGGGCAAGCGGGAGCCGGAAAAGTCGCTCCCCTTGCGGGAGCGTGGATTGAAATAACAAAATGCGGGGATGGTGCATATCAAATCCGAGTCGCTCCCCTTGCGGGAGCGTGGATTGAAATAAAAAAGGTGCGGAAGGCACGTTTTACCACACTGAGTCGCTCCCCTTGCGGGAGCGTGGATTGAAATATCCATGTAATGCATATTCTGTCAATCCTGTCACGTCGCTCCCCTTGCGGGAGCGTGGATTGAAATCACGAAGAAGTATAAGGTTTCCACGGCACATCTCAGTCGCTCCCCTTGCGGGAGCGTGGATTGAAATTTGCGGTGGTGGCTCAAGTATGGGATATAAACTGGGTCGCTCCCCTTGCGGGAGCGTGGATTGAAATAATATCACGGTGGGGGAAGAAAATAACGCCGTGGCGTCGCTCCCCCTGCGGGAGCGTGGATTGAAATCGCGCCCATCTGGCCGAACGCCCGGGAAACCATCGTCGCTCCCCCTGCGGGAGCGTGGATTGAAATTGAAACTTAAGCCTGGAGAGAATCTGTTGCGTTATGTCGCTCCCCCTGCGGGAGCGTGGATTGAAATTCCGTGGGAACTGGAAA
>CAJTMZ010000020.1:14078-41693 GCA_910577445.1 uncultured Lachnospiraceae bacterium
CGCTCCCCCTGCGGGAGCGTGGATTGAAATCTGATGACGGAGGACGATATTGTCGTCTGCGACCCGTCGCTCCCCTTGCGGGAGCGTGGATTGAAATCCCGTCCGATAAGGTAATATACGCATAATTTACCGTCGCTCCCCTTGCTGGGAGCGACTGGATTAAAAATCTGTATAATAACAGCAGAAAAACGTATTGTTTTATGCTTTTCCTAATAAATTTGAAAAACGCGCATCTTTTAACCAAAACAATTTATTTAACAATAAATATTTATCGTCACAAAGTTTGATATATCCGCTCATACCATCTTAATGCAAACAGCAAAATACCCCGTTCCTGTATTAAACAGCAGGTTATAATCGAAATATTCTGCATAAAACGCCTGCTGGAACTGCTCTGTCGTCATCAGATGATTGCTTTCTAACAAATATTTTGAGGAAAGGCGGGAATGAATACCGACCTGTTCGACCATTTGCTGGGAAAGCTGTCTGGCAGCGTTTAATACCATTTTATCTACTTTTTTTATTGGCATATTCAACATGGAACTTACGGCGCGCAGCACCAGGGCGTCTTCGAGTACCAGAAAGACATGTACCCGTCTGCCGTCCAGCGAGCAGAAAGTCAGCCGGTCAACAATGCTGTTGCCAAAGTCTTCGGCGTTGTAATGTTCACTGACAATTTCTATCTGTAATCTGAATATTTCCTGTATGGTAATAGCCAGAGCGTCTATCAGGGCATCCATAGCTTCCCCGGTATTATCTTTTTTCCATTTATTAGGTATTTTTCCGGCAATTGCACGGTCCTCAATCATAATGTGTGCAGTCAGCCATCCGAGGCAGATGCCGAGAAAATGATGGATGGATTCCTGGGAATAATTTGACTCTGATAAATCTTTTTCGAGAGCCGGAAGGGTTTTATAGCGCATATCGTCGTGAAGGCGTTTGTGGATTTTATACCCGCTGTAATCAATGGACTGCATATATGCTTCCTCATCGGTAAAGTGCTCTATCGCATAACGTTTAAAATATTTGATACCTTCGGCGCATGCCCACTGGCCGTTATGTTCATTTTGGCTTAAATTGACTAGTCTGCGAACAATTGAAAAAAGCTTCCGGTGTGCATTGTCGATGGAATCAACCCCAATGTTAAAGTTTTTATTCCATTCTGCTTCTTTCGCCATTTTGCTCCTTCTATTTTGTGAAAATATTTCACCGTACTGGAGTTTATTTTAAATATATGTCAGGATATGGCGAAAGGTGTCAGAAATCTAAAGTATTTCTGTGTGAAAAGATTTTTTTTGCATAAATTTTTTGATATAATCAGAGCAGAAACAGGCAGGGGGACATTATTTTGGATAAGAAAAATTTAAGCGGGCAGAGTGGCGGTTACTGCCTGAGCATTACAAGAGAAAAATTGTTGACGCTTTGGCTGGCCGCTTTGTTGCTGTTTTTGGGCGCGGCGGCAAGTGTTTACGGGTGGCTGCAGCTACAGGCGGATAAAACGGGCTGGAGTTATATGGAATATGTAAAACTGGTGATTGGCTCAGGTGGAGGACTTTTTCTTTTTTGTTCGGGAGTCGTAACGGCGTATACAGCGGTTCGGGATGCGTTTTGGCCGCAGAAAAGCACGTTGGCAAATTCTATTCGTTCCCAGCTTCCTTATCCGGAGGCGGCGCCGGGCGTGCAGGAATTGTTTGCAATGGTGGATAAGGATATCGGGGAAAACGGTCAGTGGTTTGACCGGGTGGCGGTGGGAAAGGAGTGGGTGCTTGGAGAGACGGCAAGCTATATTCCCCGCATTCGTTTATTTTTTGGAAGAGATGAAATCAAAAGCCATAGAAGCGGTAATCATGTAAATACGACCCGGATAGTTGAGCTTTACATATTAGACGACCGTCGGCAGCATCGGGTTCTTACTCTCCAGAATCCAAAGGAACTGCAGCCGCTTTTGAGTTGTATTTCCCTTCGGGCGCCGGATGCGTTACGCCGGCCGTACAGCGAATATGCCGTCTGGCTTAACAAGTCGGATATGGAGTGGGAAAATATGCTTCGGGAATACCGGGTGAGGCAGGGAAAACGGGAGACAGAAGCGTTTCAGTCTCAAAATGCGGATAGTATGATATCGCAAAATATTACGCTTACATTCCCGGATGGCGATGTAACGTCAAGGGTAACGCCGGATTTGGTCCGGCAGACATTGACAGAATGCCTGAAACAGGGTGAGGGAGTTTTTTCACTGACGCTGGGAAAGCCGGCGGTGAAAAACGGCAGCCGTTTTGTGGAGCTTTCCTGTTTTGCGGGGTTTTATGAGGAAACGGAAAATCCGTCTTTTCAGGAACTGGAAGAGCTGGGGGAGGCCGAGCTGTTTCTTAGAATGACTTCCGACAAAGAAACGGAAAAAATTTACGGAAAGGCTTGTCAGACAGATATACGGACGGCGGAAAAAATTCTGCTGGCATGGTGCAGGGGAGAGATTCCAAATCTGGAGGATTGGGAGACGATGCTGGTTGATTCCGGGAAAAAGCAGGAAGAGAAGCGGAAGACTTTTCCGCCGCGCCTGGAGATTATGTCATCGTCAGGCGTATTTCAGAGCCATGACAGATTTACGCTGGAGGATGTGGAGGTAGCTGTGGAGGGGCTGTTGGACGGAAGCTACCGGACGGTTGATTTAACTCTGCCGGGAGGCTATTTGTGGATGCAGGTCCACGGAGGAGACAAGACGGACGGGCGCTGTCGGGTGTCCGTCACAAGGGCGGATTCCGATAAACTGCGCTATTTCAGAATTTTGTGCACACATAAACAGGCGGCGGCCTGGCTGATGGAATTTGCGGAGGGGAGATTTCGGCCTGACTGGAAAGAATGGAAGGATTATACCAGACGGGCGGAAAAAGAAAATAAAAAGAACAGGAGGAACATGTAAACTATGGGAAGCTGTTTTAGCGGCGCGGTGGAGCAGGCGCTCCGGTACATTTATTATGATTTGCGGGCCGGGAAAGGCGCGGAGGGTCTCGGGATTCTGGAGGAGGCCTCAGCGGCAGGGGACGGGGATGCCTCCTGCATTTTGGCCAGATGTTACTGCGGCAGTCAGTATGTGTGGAGCGGACATGATTTTCCGGAGGATGACGATAAGGCAGTGGCGTTGATTCACAGGGCAGTGGAGCAGGGAAGTGGAATCGGCGTTCTGGTTGCGCTGCGTACCGGAGAGCTTACTCCGTCTCTGGAAAAAAAGATGCCCTTTGAAAACCTTCAGGAGGCTTTTGACAGCGTGCTTGAAAAGGCGGAATCGGGAGACGCTTTTTGCCAGTACACGGTGGCAAATTCTTATTTTTGGTGGGATTTTTTGCGTATTCAGGGGAAAGGACGGGATTCTTTTTCGAGCGAAGGGGAATATAAGGAGTATCTCCGGCAGAATATATCGAAATGCGAGGACTGGTTCTGGAAAGCCTTCCGTGGCGGCATGTATTTTGCGGCCAATAACCTGAACCGTTATTATGGGCAGGGAGATGAGGACATTATTGCCCCGCGCCCAGAGCTGGCAAGGGACCTTTTTAAGACCGGAGCGGAGATAGGGTATCCGATTCATCAGTGGTTTTATGCGGAGGCTTTGGAGAAAGAAGGGCGGTTTGAGGAGGCGCTTTACTGGTATAAACTGGCGGCGGAGGGCGGTCAGTTGGAGTGCTGGTACTGTGTTGGAAGCGCTTATGAGAACGGCCGCGGTGTGGAGAAAGACCTGGCGTATGCGGCGGCCTGCTATGAGAAGGGACTGGCCCAGAAAAAGGATACCGGAAAGAAGGTAGGCTGTGCCAATTGTCTGGGTTCGCTGTATTATGAGGGAACGGGAGTGGAGAAGGATTACGCCAGGGCCTTCCGGCTTTTGACATACGGATACGAGCATAACACAAAATTCGGCGTCTGCTATTTGGGAAAATGCTACTTCCGGGGCTTGGGCACGGTTCAGGATTATGTGAAGGCAAGGGAGTTTCTGGAACAGGTAGACTGGAAGAACAGGGAGGCGTTTTATATGCTGGGCGTGATTTACGGACAGGGTCTGGGCGTACCGGCGGATATCAAAAAGGGCGTGGAATACCTGCTGAAAGCGGAAGACAATAAGGAGGCTAAGGCGGAACTGCTCAAATATAAAAAGACTCTTTTCGGAAAATGGGTGAGAAGATAAGAGCAAAGTTTTAACCGCAAAATGATGCAAAAGCACAGGTATCAGGATAAAGTCCGGTATCTGTGCCTTTTTATGTAAAAGAGCCATTGACAAATGTCTGAAATCGGACTAAAATGACAATGTCCGATTTCGGACGAATAAAACTGAGGGAAAAAGCGGGAGCGGAAGATAAGCCGCCGGCTTTTTCTGACGGGTACATATGATGGAGTATAAAGATGGAGGAAATTTATGAAAAAAGGACTTTTGGAGTTCAACAATATTGTAAAGGAAAACGACGATATTTACCGCTGCGCCGCCAGGTCGCTGGGGCTTTCAGACAGTGTTTTCTGGATATTGTATACTTTTCGGATAGAAAAGGAGGAGCTTACGCTGCGGGAAATCTGCAATGTCCTTTATCAGCCCAAGCAGACCGTTCATTCCGCATTGAAAAAGATGGAAAAAGACGGTTATATCCGGGCGGAAGAGGGAATGGACGACCGACGCAGCAAAGGGCTGAGGCTGACGCCGAAAGGGAAGCGGCTGGCGGAGGAAACGGCTGATAAAGTGATTGACCTGGAATGTAAGGCCTTTTCGGGCATGAGCGGGGAAGAGCAGAAGGCGTTTATCGGCTTATTCCGTAAATATACGGCGTTGCTGAAAGAAAGTATGCAGGAATTAAATACGGAAGGTTGGGAGGAAAAATAATGGCGGTTCAGTTATCAGACCACTTTACATACAAAAAATTATTTCGTTTTTGCATGCCCTCCATCATAATGATGGTGTTCACTTCTATTTACGGAGTGGTTGACGGGCTTTTTGTATCGAATTTCGTTGGGAAGGTGCCTTTTGCGGCCATTAATCTGGTTATGCCATTTTTGATGATTCTGGGTGGCTTTGGCTTTATGATTGGAACAGGCGGCTGTGCCCTGGTTGCCAAAACGCTTGGAGAGAAGGACGCCGA
This sequence comes from uncultured Lachnospiraceae bacterium, assembly GCA_910577445.1. GTDB lineage: Bacteria > Bacillota > Clostridia > Lachnospirales > Lachnospiraceae > Suilimivivens. Next base: position 19,190 of record CAJTMZ010000020.1, read on the forward strand.
CAGGGCAAACCGCTATTTTTCCATGCTGGTGAACCTGACTGCCATTTTGGGCGTGGCGCTCTCCGTTATCGGTATTATTTTTATGGAGCCGATAGCGGGAATGCTTGGCGCGACAAAAGCCATGATGGAGGACTGTGTGGTCTACGGCAGAGTGGTTTTGCTGTTTAACAGTGCTTTTATGCTGCAGAACGTATTTCAGTCCTTTCTTGCGGCGGCGGAAAAGCCGAAGCTGGGGCTGGCGGTCACGGTGGCGGCTGGCGTGACAAATATGGCGCTGGACGCGCTGTTTATTGCAGGTTTCCGGTGGGGCGTTACTGGGGCGGCGCTGGCGACGGGAATCAGTCAGTGTGTCGGAGGGATTCTGCCTTTTATTTATTTCCTGCGGCCCAACAAAAGCCTTTTGCGGCTTGTACGGACAGGATTCGAGGCGGATATCCTTTTAAAGGCATGCGGCAACGGTTCTTCTGAGCTGATGTCCAATATATCGGGTTCGCTGGTCAGCATTGTCTACAATTTTCAATTACTGAAATTTTCGGGTGAAAACGGTGTTGCTGCCTATGGCGTATTGATGTATGTCCAGTTTATTTTTGTGGCGATGTTTATTGGCTATACCATTGGAACCGGGCCTGTGGTGGGGTATCATTACGGCGCGGGAAACCATGGGGAGCTGAAGAGCCTGCTGAAAAAGAGTTATCTGCTGATGGGAACGGCGGGAATCGTGATGATGCTTCTCTCCCGGGGGCTGGCGCACCCGCTGGCTGCGGTTTTCGTGGGATATGATGCGGAGCTGCTTGCCATGACGGTCCATGCTTTCCGGCTGTTTTCCTTTTCATTTATTCTGGCGGGCCTTAACATCTTTACTTCCGCCTTTTTTACGGCCCTCAGTAACGGTGGGATTTCGGCTGCCATTTCTTTTTTGCGGACGCTGGTGTTCCAACTGCTTTCGGTACTTCTTCTGCCGCTTCTTCTGGGGCTTGACGGTATCTGGTGGGCGATTACGGTAGCGGAGGTTTTTGCTTTCATAATTTCACTGGGATTTCTGGCTGCCAAAAGGGAGAAATATCATTATTTATAAATGTATTTCCGCATCGGCGCTGCGTCCATGACGGTGAGGCGGAGAAAGCGTTTTTAAAAGAACGGGCGAATAAAAGCTGTACATATGGAATATTTGATTTATAATGAAATACAATAACCGGAAATAAAATGATAAATGGAGGGAACGGGTATGAAGGTTTTAATGATTAACGGAAGTCCGAATCCTAAGGGAAATACCGCGACCGCATTGTGGGAGATGGAGAAAGTCTTCGCGGCGGAAGGGATTGAGACGGAGATTCTGCATATTGGAAATAAAGATATCAGAGGATGCATCGGCTGCCGGCGGTGCGCCCAGACGGGGAAGTGCGTTTTTGATGATTTGGTGAACGAGACGGCGGCTAAGTTTGAGGAAAGCGACGGCCTTGTGGTGGGAAGCCCGGTTTATTATGCTTCCGCTAACGCCACGCTGGTGGCTTTTCTGACCAGACTTTTTTACAGCACGCATTTTGACAAGACCATGAAGGTCGGCGCGGCGGTTGCGGCTGCAAGAAGAGGAGGTCTTACGGCTACATATGATGAGTTAAATAAGTTCTTCGGAATTTCGGGGATGCCCATCGCCTCGGGCCAGTATTGGAACGGGATTCACGGGACGCTTCCCGGGGAGGCCAGTCAGGATGCGGAAGGACTGCAGATGATGCGCACCCTTGCAAATAATATGGCGTTTCTGATGAAGAGTATTGCCCTTGGGAGGGAAAAGTACGGCGTGCCGAAGAGGGAGCCTTTTGAGAGGACGAACTTTGTGAGGTAGGGTTTGTATGTTGTAATTCCGGATACTGACCAGAGGCAATGCTGTGAAAGGCGGCTGGCCGGGGAGGTTTGCCGCCTTAACTCTATCTGTAGTACAACAGGTCATATCACGCATTCCAACTGACAGTCATAAGGCTCATCCTCCACGTGTCCCGGATGGTACCAAGCGGCCTCCACGCAGCCCATGGCTTTATAAAAAGCCTGGCTTTCAACGGCGGAGTGGGCGGAAATGTAGAGCTTTTTCGCGCCGTTTTTTCCAGCCCATTCTTTGGCGGACTGAAAAAGAGTTCTTCCTATTCCATGGCCCCGCATGTCCTCGGAGATATGGATTGAGGCCAAATCAAGGTATTTGTTTTCACCGCCGAACAGACCGGCCGTGACGGCGACGAAGCCTTTCAGACGTCCTTCCGAAAAAGCGCCGGCGACAAAACCGCCCTCAAGGATGGTCCGCTTTAAACAGTCTGTCAATATCCGATAGTCGTCTTCGCTCCAGTCGTCAATAAAGGGAGCGTCTTTTATTACCCATGCTCCGGCTTCCCGGCGCCAGCATTTATTCACTATCTGACGGCGGATAAAATCCCTGAATAACTCCCTGCCAATTTCGTTCATTTCCAGATTTCTATATTGAATCATTGCCAAAATCCTTTCAGTTATTTTAAACAAAGTGTATATGAATTATTGTTGATTTTCAACAACTAACTATAAAAAATCAGTAAATTTCTATAAAAAATAAATATTGTACCTGTTTTTTTCGGCGGATTATAGTATAATATCCTTTATGAAGTCCTGGGGACAAATTGCCGCGCCAGCGGCGGAAGGGAAGGTAAAATGGAGGCAAAAATTAAAATTTCCGGTTTTGCGGATGAAATCAGCGCTGATTTTGTTACTCAGCTTAAGACAGTTGCCGGGTTGGGAATGCATTATATTTCTCTGAGAGCTGCTGACGGAAAAGGAATTGCAGACTATACAGTGGAGGAAGTGGAAGAAAAACTTCTGCCCAGACTTACGGAGTATCAGGTGAAAGTATCCTCTCTGGGCTCGCCTATCGGGAAAGTGGGAGTAGACGACGAGGAAGGCTTTCAGAAGCAGAAAGAGCAGTTAAAGGAACTTTGCAAAATCTGCAGACTGTTAGGCTGTAAGTACATACGGATGTTCAGCTTTTTTATACCGGAGGGAAAAGACGCGGATGACTATCGGGAAAAGGTAATCGACAGGCTGGGAGAATTTCTGGAAATTGCGAAAAGCCATGACGTCATTCTGCTCCACGAGAATGAAAAGGAAATTTACGGAGATACAGGCCAGCGGTGCAAGATATTGTTTGACGCTTTGAAGGATGAACATTTTCAGGCGGCCTTTGACTTTGCCAATTTTGTTCAGTGCGGAGAGGATACTGAAAAGTGCTGGGATATGCTGCAGCCTTATATCGAATATATTCACATTAAGGACGCGGTATCCACGGACAACGAGAACGTGGTATGCGGAACAGGGGAAGGCAAAATCAGAGAACTGCTTGAACGGGCGATGATAAAAGAAGGTTATGAAGGATTCCTGACTCTGGAACCCCATCTGGTGCTTTTTGATTCGCTGGCATCTCTGGAAACGACGGCAGCGGAAAATATTATAAAGGAAAACAAGGCGAAAGACGGGGCTGAAGGCTATACCATGCAGTACAGAGCGCTGTGCGGAATACTGGACGAAATAAAAGTTGTTTATTCATAAGGAAAAGGCATTCAGCAGAGCTGATATCCAAATAAAATAAAAGAAAAGGAGAATTGAGATGGAAAAAGTACGTTTTGGTCTGATTGGTATTGGCGCCCAGGGAGGCGCGTATGCGGGATTTCTGACAGGAAAGGGCGGAATGTTCGGAATGCCGGCGCCGGAATGCCCTCCTCACTGCGCGCTGGGAGCATTATGCGACATTGACCCGGAAAAGGAAGCGCTGTGCAAAGAAAAGTATCCCGAGTATCCTTTTTACAGTGACTGGAAAGAAATGGTGAATTCCGGAAATGTGGACGCGGTTATCACCACGGTACCCCATTATCTGCACACGGAAATCGCAATTTACTGTTTAGAGCACGGCATGAACGTTCTGGTTGAAAAGCCTGCCGGAGTTTATGCGAAAGCGGTTCGTGAAATGAACGAATGCGCGGCGGCTCATCCCGACGTGGCCTTTGGAATTATGTTCAATCAGAGAACCAACAAGCTTTACCAGAAGATAAAAGAAATCGTTGCTTCCGGTGAACTTGGCGAGCTTCGCCGTACAAGCTGGATTATCAATTCCTGGTGGCGTCCGGACAGCTATTACAAACAGAGCGAGTGGCGCGCTACCTGGGGCGGAGAAGGCGGCGGCGTGCTTGTAAACCAGGCTCCTCACCAGCTTGACCTCTGGCAGTGGATTTGCGGCGTTCCCAGCAAGGTATATGCAAAATGTCTGTACGGCTGCCACAGAGACATCGTGGTTGAAAATGACGTGACCGTTGTAACAGAATATCCTAACGGCGCTACGGGAAGCTTTATCACCTGTACCCACGACCCCATTGGAACGGACCGTCTGGAAATTGATTTAAAGGGCGGAAAGATTGTGGTTGACGGAAGCGCAAAGGCTACCGTTTACCGTCTGAAAAAAGACGAGGACGAACTCAACGCATCCTTAAGCATGGGAGAATTGTCACGTCTGACCAGCGGAAATTCTGCAGGCGCAAATGAATTATACACCATAGAAGAATTTGAAAACACAGACGGCTGGGGACTGCAGCATGTTACGGTTATGGAGAATTTTGCGCTGCATGTTTTAAAGGGCGAAGCGCTTCTTGCTCCCGGCTCCGACGGTATCAACGGCGTAAATCTGGCAAATGCCATTCTGCTTTCTTCCTGGCTTGGCAGGGAAGTGGAGAACCCGGTGGACGAGGATGTATATCTGGCGGAATTAAATAAGAAGATTGCGGAAGAAGGAAAATTCCCTACCCGCTGAGAAAAAGTTTTGAGAAAGGGCTGCGGGCGTTTGCGCCCGTATGCCCTGTCATGTGCTTAAAAACAGCGCAGAAATGAGGGAAAAGATGAAAAAAGCGGCAATTATCGGCCTGGGAGATATCTCGGGCATTCATATCGGGGCAATCCGCCAGAATCCGGAAATCACTCTGGCGGCAGTCTGCGATATCGACGAGGCGGCAAAGGAAAGAGCGCCGGAGAACGTTCCCTTTTATACGGATTTCAGGGAAATGATAGAGCGGGAGAGGCCGGATGTGGTACATGTCTGCCTTCCCCACTATTTACATGTGCCGGTATCCTGTGAAGCGGCTGAAATGGGCGTTCATGTATTTTGCGAAAAGCCTGTGGCGATGAACACAAAGGAAGCGGAGGAGTTTGCGGCTTTTGAGGCTTCGCACCCTGAAACTTATATGGGAATCTGCCTTCAGAACCGTTTTAACGAGTCCGTGGAAATGTTAAAAGGCTTTATTGACAGCGGGGAATACGGCAGGGTAACGGGCGCTAGAGGAATTGTGCCCTGGTCAAGGGAGAAATCCTATTATGATGTGAAGCCTTGGCGCGGAAAGCTGGAGACGGCAGGCGGTGGCTGCATGATTAATCAGTCCGTCCACACGCTGGATTTGCTTTACCATTTGGGAGGCCCCATTGCGGAGCTTAAGGCGTCGGTTTCCCAGATACTGGACTACGGCATTGAGGTGGAGGATACGGTGGCGGCAAGCCTTACCTACGAAAACGGCGCCCACGGTCTGTTTATGGCAACCAACGCCAATTATAAAAATGAAAGCGTTCAGATTTCCGTACAGATGGAAAAAGCGGAATTTGCCATCATTGACAATGTGCTTTACCGTATTGACGCCGAAGGGAACCGTGAAAGGCTTGTGGAGGATGAGAGGCTTCCGGGCACAAAGTTTTATTACGGGGCAAGCCATGGCAAACTCATCGCCAGGTTTTACAGGGAAATTGAGACGGGCGGCAGGGATTATGTGCATGTGAAAGACGCGGTTATGAGCATACGGCTGATAGACGGAATTCTGGAATCTGGCCGAACGGGAAAGAAAGTTGCAATATAAAAGAAAAGAACAAAAATAGGAGAACGGGAATGGAAAAAGGACTTATTGGTATTCAGATGAGTACAATTAAAAATAAAATAGGAGAGCTGGGAGCATACGGCACATTAAAAGCCTGTGCGGAACTGGGTTACCACTGTGTGGAAATCAGCCAGATTCCCATGACCCCGGAGAACGTGGCCGGAATGAAAAAGGCCTGCGATGAATTTGGTATTAAAGTAGCTGCCTGTACGGCGGCTTTAGAGCCTATGATGCCGGGAATGCCGGGCGAATTTCTGGTAAGCGATTTTGATAAAATCGTTGCAGACTGCAAAGCGTTAGACTGCAACATGCTGCGTATCGGCATGATGCCCATGAACTGCATGGGAAGCAGAGAGAAAATTATTGATTTCGTGAAGCGTGCGGACGAGATGGCGGAGAGACTGCAGGAGCATGGTATTGATTTGTATTACCATAACCACCATCTTGAATTTGTCAAATATGATGGCGAATATCTCCTCGACATCATCAAAGACACCACAAAACGGATGGGCTTCGAGCTTGACATTCACTGGATTCAGAGAGGCGGCGAAAACCCGGTTGAATTTATAAAGAAATACGCCGGACGTATCCGTCTGCTCCACTTAAAAGATTATCGTATCACAGAGATGAACCTGACAGAGGGAGCAGACTTCATGCAGACCTTTGCCAATGTGGTACAGTTTGCGGAGGTTGGCGAGGGAAGCCTTCCTATTAAAGAATGTATTGAAGCCGGACTGGCAGGCGGCAGCGAGTACTTCCTGATTGAGCAGGATGATACTTATGGACGCGACCAGTTCGAGAGTTTAAAAATCAGCAGGGACAATTTAATTGCCCTTGGATATGGAGATTGGTTTAATATTTAACATGGGAAAAGTAACAATTCAAAGTATGGCAAGAGAGCTGGGTTTTTCCAGAAATACGGTATCCATGGCTCTGAAGGGGAATGAAACGGTAGCGCCCCAGACCCGGGAAATGATTTTAAGGTATGCCGAACGGGCGGGGTATTTAGGTGCATTTTCTGCCGGGCGTGACACGGAACCTGATGAAAGCGCCACTTACCATATTATGATTTTGCGTAAACCTGATATGGCGGTTTACTGGGATAAGATTATCAGCGGGATATCGGAGGAAGCCTGCCGGAACCAGTGCCAGACGCAGGTCGCGGTGGTAACAAACGAGGCGGAAGAGAGACTCCAGCTTCCACTTGGACTTGATGAAAGCATCCATGCAGTTTTTTGTGTAAAGATGCTGAACAGAGACTACATAAAAAAAATAAAAGCAATGGGCATTCAGATTTATATGCTGGATAACTACAAAGACGAAGGGGAAGAACTTTTAGGCGATGTGGTTAAAATGGAAAGCTTTCATCCGGTTATGCAGCTTACCCGCCACCTTTTAGGGCAGGGAATGAAACGGATTGGCTTCTTAAACGAAACCAGCAGTTTATATGAGTCCATGAATGACAGGTACAGCGGCTATTTGTATGCAATGGGAACGGCGGGAATCAGGCCGGACGCTGATATTGTAATGCCGGACGTTGACAGCAGCACTTTTTATTATCCGGAGACTTTTGAGAAAATCGTTGAAGAGTACGAGACACTCCCTGAAGCGGTGGTGTGCGGGAATGATTCTATTGCGAAGTACCTGACACAGGCATTGCGCAAAAAGGGTGTCCGTGTTCCGGAGGACGTGGCGGTAACGGGTTTTGACAATGACGAGGAAGATATGTTGTCGCCTTTCTTTACCACGGTCAACGTGGATGCAAAGTGGCTGGGAAAACGAATGGTGCAGTGCTTTTTGTGGAGAATCAGGCATCCTGACGCTCCTTATGAAAAGATAGCCGTTTCGGGGCAGGTTGTGATACGAAAGTCTTCCTGCCGCCAGAAAAAAGGCTGATTGAAAATTTTATTATGTTGTGATAAATGCCCTTGGCGTTCAATAAGAATTGAACGTCACAGGGCATTTTCTCAAAGATAAAGAAAGCAGTCCATTGGCATAAAGACTGATAAAAACACCGGTATTCTAAAGAACATGTCCTGTCTTAAACTGCATAATCATTTCCCGGGTAAGGCTTACGTGGTCGTCCGTCAAATCAATTTCGTCGCGGTGAAACCATCCCGCCTCCGACAGCTCGTTTTTATCCAGCGTAATTTCATCGGCGCCGTCAAGGTCGCAGAAAAATCCCATCAACAGGCTTCCGGAAAAGGCCCAGGGCTGGCTTTTATAGTAGCGGATATTTTTTACCTTCAGGCCCACTTCTTCCATGACTTCCCTTTCCACAGTCTGCTCGGCGCTTTCTCCGATTTCCGTAAAACCGGCAATCAGGGCATAATTGGTATAAGCCCGTCCGGCATATTTGCTCATCAGAATTTTATCTTTGTTCAGGACGCCCACGATGACAGCGGGAGAAATCCGCGGGTATACCATATTAAGGCACTGCGGACAGGAAAGCATACGCTCCTTACGGTCGGGGAGCATCAGGTGGCCGCAGCGCCCGCAGAACCGGTTGGTCTCGTACCATCCATAGAGGTGGTGGGCGGTGATACCGGCAAAAGCCGTGTGCTTTGACATGGCGGTTCGGAAGACACGCACATTTTCGTAAGCGTAGCCGGGCAGTTCGATTACAGGCACATCGCCGCTTATGCTTCGGTTATCTGCAGGGCTAAGGGCGGCGGGCAAACCGGCCAGAAAATATTTGTAATTATCAATGGAGAAAAGATAATGGTAGTCAGGGTCAAAACCGGCCAGTTCCCTGAAGGAAGGGTATCTGAGCTTCTGGTTCTGATATCGTATCAGTACGGTATTTTTGTGAAAAACTAAGACGAAATCATTTTCAGAAGGTGCGACGTCGTGATATTCATTGTGATATATTCTGGGATAAATGTCCTGTATCATTTTAATTTCTCCTTCTCGTTGGGTATGGTTCAAATTAATATAGAAGTAAAATTAGTTCTGTGATAGTATATTTATATAATATAGTGTATGGCTTCGGCGCGCAAGCGCAAAGAGAGGCAGGCGCTTATGACGCCAGGTACAAAACAGAACTGGTGAAAATACCGGCTAATGAAAGGGATTTCCTATGAAATGGACAAAATTTAAAATAAAAACGATTACCGAGGCCGAAGATATCATTATCAGTACGCTCTACGACATTGGCCTTGAGGGAGCGCAGATTGAGGACAAGGTTCCGCTGACCGCGCTGGAAAAGGAGCAGATGTTTGTGGATATTCTTCCTGACGGGCCGGAGGATGACGGAATCGCGTGGCTGAGCTTTTTTGTAGAGGAAAAGGAAGGGAGCGGGCAGGCAGAAGGAAGCGGTTATCCGCTGCTTATTTTAAACGGAGAAGATACCACGGCGGAAACTATTCTGGAAAACGTGAAGGGCGAGCTGGAGGAGCTGCGTTCTTTTATGGACATCGGAGAAGGAACCGTTGCGATAGAAGAGACGGAGGACATTGACTGGATAAATAACTGGAAACAATATTTTCACCAGTTTACAATAGACGATGTTCTGGTAGTTCCCTCCTGGGAGAAGATTGAAACGGAAGGGAAAATGGTGCTGCATATAGACCCCGGCACGGCTTTCGGGACGGGAATGCACGATACCACCCAGCTTTGTATCAGGGCGCTGCGCAAGTTTATTACAGAGGAGACTGTGCTTTTGGACGTGGGAACCGGGAGCGGGATTCTGGCAATCCTTTCCATTATGTTTGGCGCGAGGAAAGCCTTAGGGACAGACCTTGACCCCTGCGCAGTAGAAGCCGTCCGGGAAAACAAAGAAGCGAACGGCATAAAGGATGAGGATTTTCAGCTTATTATCGGAAACATTATCACGGATAAGGAAGTGCAGGATAGGGCCGGTTATGAGTGCTATGATATTGTGGTGGCTAATATTCTGGCGGAGGTTCTGGAGGGGCTGACGCCTGTTATTGTGCACCAGTTGAAAAAGGGCGGTATCTATATTACATCCGGTATTATTGACGATAAGGAAGAGAAAGTGGTAGAAGCGGTAAAGGCGGCCGGGCTTGAAGTCCTTGAAGTGAATTATCAGGGAGAGTGGGTCAGCGTGATTGCGAGGAAGAAATGAACAGGTTTTTTGTAGAGCCGAATCAGATTCAGGGAAAAAGAATTTCGATTACGGGAAAAGACGTTAATCATATTAAAAATGTCCTCCGAATGAAGCCGGGGGAAGAAATTTCCGTGAGCAACGGAGCGGACGGAAAAGAATACCGCTGCGGTATTGAGGAGATAGGGGAAGAGGAAATAGTCTGCGGACTGCGCTTTATCAAGGAAGATGGTTTGGAGCTTCCCTCAAAAATATATCTTTTCCAGGGGCTTCCCAAAGCGGATAAAATGGAGCTGATTATCCAGAAGGCAGTGGAGCTGGGAGCGTTTGAAATTGTGCCGGTTGCCTGCAGGCGTTCGGTAGTGAAGCTGGATGACAAAAAGGCGGCAAACAAAGTTTCAAGATGGCAGGGAATTGCGGAGGCCGCCGCCAAGCAGAGCCGCCGGGGCATTATTCCGAATGTGCATCATGTAATGAGCTTTCAGGAGGCGCTGCATTATGGCGGCAGCATAAAGACAAAACTGATACCCTATGAGCTGGCAGGCGAGGAGGGAGCTACCATGGAAAAAACCAGGGAGATTATGCGGAGCCTGAAACCGGGAGAGGATGTGGCGGTATTTATCGGACCGGAAGGGGGATTTGAAGAGGGAGAGGTAGCAAAGGCAATGGAGGCAGGCGCGCTGCCGATAACACTGGGACGCCGTATACTTAGGACAGAGACGGCGGGAATGACGGTACTGTCTGTATTGATGTACCATTTGGAGCAATAATCATATAGTATTAGTAGGATAAGAACGAATACTCTGTTCAGAAAGGCCAGTGAAATTATGGAGGTATATTTAGATAATTCGGCAACCACCAGAAGCTTTGACGAGGTAGCTGCCCTGATGACCCAGATTATGTGTGAAGACTACGGAAATCCCTCAAGTCTCCATAGAAAGGGCGTTCAGGCAGAGCAGTATATCCGTTATGCAAAGGATGTCATTGCCAGAAATTTAAAAGTTAACGAAAAGGAAATATTTTTTACGTCAGGAGGAACGGAAGCCGACAATCTTGCGATTCGAGGCTGCGCCTATGCAAACTGCCGCAGCGGCAGGCACCTGATTACCACGCAGATTGAACATCCGGCGGTGCTCCAGACCATGCGGCATTTAGAGGAAGAGGGCTTCCGTGTGACCTATCTGCCGGTGGACGGTAAAGGCTGCGTCCGCCTTGAGGAGCTGGAACGCGCTGTCACGGGGGAGACGATTCTGGTCTCCATTATGCATACGAACAATGAAGTTGGCACGCTGCAACCCGTCGAAAAGGCCGGCGCACTGATAAAGGCCATGAATCCCAGAATCCTGTTCCATGTGGACGCGGTGCAGGGCTACGGAAAGTTCAGAATCCATCCAAAGAAGATGAAGATAGACCTTTTATCCGCCAGCGGACATAAAATCCACGGACCTAAGGGAAGCGGTTTTTTATATGCCGACGAAAAGGTGAAAATCCGGCCGGTTATGTTTGGCGGAGGCCAGCAAAACGGGCTCCGCTCGGGAACGGAAAACGTACCCGCTATTGCCGGCCTGGCAAAGGCGGTGGAAATGGTTTACGGTAACCTGGACGAGGAAGTAAAAAAGATGTACAGCCTGAAAAAAGCATTTGTGGAGGGGGTACGGAAAATCGACAATGTGGTGGTAAACGGCCATCCGGACGAAGAGGGTGCTCCCCACGTGGTGAGCGTTTCCATAAAGGGCGTCCGCAGCGAGGTTCTGCTCCATGCTCTGGAGGATAAGGAAATTTATGTTTCTGCCGGAAGCGCCTGCGCCGCCCGCAAGCCACAGCCCTCCGACACGTTAAAGGCCATGGGGATTTCAGGGGAGCTGCTTGGCTCTACCATACGTTTCAGCTTTTCCGTCTTTACCACAATGGAGGAAATTAACTATACTTTACAGACAATGTATGATATAATTCCCATGCTCAGAAAGTACACCAGACGGTGAAGAATACCGGGGATTTAAGCAAAAGACTTCACGGCAGCCGCCGGGAGCGGGCAGTCTTTTTTTCAACTGCCGGCCTGGCGGCGCTTATAAGACCACAGAAAGAGGAACGGATGTTTACAACATTTTTAATCAAATATGCAGAAATCGGCGTAAAAGGTAAAAACAGATATTTATTTGAGGAGGCGCTGGCACGTCAGATAAAATATGTGTTAAAGAGATGTGAGGGCGAATTTAAAGTTACCCGTACGGACGGAAGGATTTATATACACGGACTGTCAGAGTTTGACTATGACGAGGTGGTGGACAATTTAAAGACCGTCTTTGGCATATCCGGCATCTGTCCGGTTATCAGCGCAGAGGACGAGGGCTTTGAAAAGCTGGCCGGGGCTGTGACGGAATATATAGGCCGGGTTTATGAGGACAGGCATTTTACATTTAAGGTACAGACCAGAAGGGCAAGGAAAAATTACCCCATGAATTCCATGGAAGTCAGTATGGAGCTGGGAAGCGTACTGCTTAGTGCTTTTCCGGAGCTGAAAGTGGACGTGCACCATCCGGACGTGATGCTGCATGTGGAAATCCGGGAAAAGATATATATCTATTCCATTGAAATACCGGGACCGGGCGGTATGCCGGTGGGCAGCAACGGAAAGTCCATGCTTCTTTTATCGGGAGGAATTGATTCGCCTGTGGCGGGCTATATGATTGCAAAGCGGGGCGTGAAAATCGACGCGGTTTATTTCCATGCGCCGCCCTATACCAGCGACAGGGCGAAGCAGAAGGTGGTTGACTTGGCCAGGATTGTATCCCGCTACGCCGGGCCGGTATATCTTCATATCATTAATTTTACTGATATCCAGTTATATATTTATGAAAAATGTCCCCATGAGGAGCTTACCATCATTATGCGCCGTTATATGATGCGGATTGCGGAAATGATTGCGAAGGAAAACGACTGTCTCGGACTGATAACGGGAGAAAGCATCGGACAGGTGGCTTCCCAGACGGTGCAGTCGCTGGCGGTTACCAATGAAGTATGTACGCTTCCTGTGTTCCGCCCTTTGATTGGTTTTGACAAGATGGAAATTGTGGAGCTGTCCGAAAAAATCGGAACCTATGAGACTTCCATCCTTCCCTATGAGGACTGCTGTACGATTTTTGTGGCGAAGCATCCGGTGACAAAGCCGAATTTAAATATTATTAAACGGCATGAACAGTACCTTGGCGGGAAGATAGACGAACTTGTAAAGCAGGCGATAGATACGGATGAAGTGATAATTGTGAGATGCGACGAAAAATGAGCTGGCCATCGGCCAGCTCGTTATGTGCCTTGATTCTTAAATTAAGTAGGGCTTTAACGCTTCCATTACTTCGTCAAGACCATCCTCTGCGTGGATGTTTAAGTCAATTGCCTTGGATAAATCCAGGCTGAAGATGCCCATGATAGATTTAGCGTCAATCACATATCTTCCGGAAACCAAGTCAAAGTCATAATCGAACTTTGTAATATCGTTTACAAAAGATTTTACCTTGTCAATGGAATTTAATGAAATCTGTACTGTTTTCATAGTTGTTACCTCCTTGATTATTCATACCTTCTGCAATTATAGTAATCGGTTGATAGTAAAAAGTCAATGCCAAAAGGATACAAAAAAAGTGGAGAACATGATGAAAAGTGTAGCGTTCCATAATCTGGGCTGTAAAGTTAACGGATACGAAATGGACTATATGCAACAAATTTTGGAAGAAAAAGGATACAATATTGTTCCCTTTAGTGAAAAAGCCGATATTTATATCATAAATACCTGCACCGTGACCAATATTGCCGACAGAAAAAGCCGGCAGATGCTTCACCGCGCGAAAAAACAGAACCCGGAGGCGGTGGTGGTGGCCGTGGGCTGTTATGTCCAGACCGGCTCGGAGGATGCGCTCAGGGATATGAGCATCGATCTTGCCATAGGAAATAACAGAAAAAAAGATTTGCTTTCCATTCTGGAGGAATACCTGGCGGTGAGGGCAGGCGATAAGACTCTGGGAGGCCGGACCGTCATTGACATCAACCATACGGACGAGTATGAAAATATGAAGCTCAGCCGTACGGCGGAGCATACGAGGGCGTTTATCAAGGTCCAGGACGGCTGTAACCAGTTTTGCTCCTACTGTATTATTCCCTATGCCAGAGGGCGAATCAGAAGCCGCGAACTTTCGGAAGTCTTAGACGAGGTCAGGACGCTTGCCGGGAACGGTTACCGGGAGGTGGTCCTTACGGGAATCCACCTAAGCTCCTATGGAATGACGGAGGGGAATGACTTTTCGAAAAGCCGGCTCCTTTCCTTGATACGGGAAGTGCAGGGCGTTCCTGGGATAGAGCGTATCCGCTTGGGTTCTCTGGAACCGAGGATTATCACGGAAGAATTTGCGGCGGGGCTTAAGGCGTGCGATAAGCTGTGCCCTCATTTTCATCTTTCCCTGCAGAGCGGGTGCAACGAAGTCCTTAAAAGAATGAATAGAAAGTATTCCACAGAGGAATACTATGAAAAAGTCAAAATTTTACGCAGATACTTTGAAGAACCGGCCATTACAACGGATGTGATTGTGGGATTCCCCGGGGAAACGGATGAAGAGTTTGAAAAGACCAAAAGCTATCTTGCGCAGGTAGGCTTCTACGAAATGCATGTGTTTAAGTATTCGAAGCGCAAAGGCACGCCGGCGGCGGCGATGGACGGGCAAATCCCGGAGGAGATTAAGGCGCGGCGGAGCGGAGAACTTCTGGCGCTGGAAAAGGAAATGTCCCGGAGGTACAGGGAAAAGCATTTACATAAAAAGGCAAAGGTGTTATTTGAAGAGGAAAAAACGATAGACGGCAGAAGCTGTCTGCTTGGCTTTACCGGGGAATATATCCGTGCGGCGGTTATGAAAGACGGGGCTTTCGCAGGCGGGCGCGCCGCCAAAGACGGGCTTTTTGAGGAGGCGAATCTTTCGGGAAAAATCCTTTCGGGGGAACTGACGGGCTTTTTGACGTCTGATATTTTAGTGTTTCAACCGCAAATACATTGAATTTTTCGGTAAAATGGGGTAAGATAAGAGCAAACGAATGTTTCGAAGGGGTGTTTTTATGCAGGATTTAGGAAATACGCAATTTTTCAGAGTGGAAACAGATAATACCAGCGTAAAGGAAATATTGACAGAAGTGTATGCAGCGTTAACAGAAAAAGGCTATAATCCTGTAAACCAGATAGTGGGATATATTATGTCCGGCGACCCCACATATATCACCAGTCATAAAAACGCGCGGAGCCTTATTATGAAAGTGGAACGGGACGAACTGGTGGAAGAGCTTTTAACGGATTACATCAAGAACAATCACTGGAGATAACGTGAAGGAAACCATGCCGCGGAGCAGGGCTGCCGGCGGCATGACGGGAAATGTAAAATATGCGTATAATGGGTTTGGACTTCGGCTCAAAGACGGTAGGGGTGGCAATCAGCGACCCGTTGCTTATTTGTGCCCAGGGAATAGAAATTATCAGAAGAAAAGAAGAAAATAAACAGCGCCAGACGCTGGCAAGAATCGAAGCTCTGATTGAGGAATATCAGGTGGACGAAATTGTTCTGGGGCTTCCGAAGAACATGAACGATACTTTAGGGCCCAGAGTGGAGAAGACGCTGGAGTTTAAGGACAAGCTGGAGAGGCGGACAGGCCTTACGGTACATACATGGGATGAAAGGCTGACCACAGTGGCGGCGGATAAAGCCATGATGGAGGCAGGGATACGGCGGGAGAACCGCAAAGAATATGTGGATGAAATTGCCGCTGTTCTTATTTTACAGGGATTTCTGGATATGCGAAGGAATACGGCCGGTCAGGCGCTTTCTGCGGATTCGCGGCAGGAGGAATGTTCCGGCGCCGAAGAATAAGCGGCTAAGAAAATAAACAGGGAGAAATTTAAGTGGAAAAGATTAAATTTACGCTGGATACACAGGAGAGCGTGGAGTTTTATGTTTTAGAACAGACGAAGCTGGGAGGAAACCAGTATATTCTGGTGACGGATACCCAGGAGGGAGACGGGGAAGCCCTTATTCTGAAAGAGATTTCAGAGCCGGGCTTAAAGGAAAGCGTCTATGAAACGGTAGAGGACGACACGGAGCTGGAAGCGGTAGCTGCCGTGTTTGAAAATCTGCTTGACGACATTGAACTTACGTGATGCTGCAGCCGGAGTAATTTAAGTGTTTCCGGGGGGATGGAGAACCCGGGACATAAAATATATAAGGATACGGAGGTATATTATTTGAAAAAAAATGAACAGAAAAGCGGCTCGGGGCTGAAAGTTATTCCCCTTGGAGGTCTTGAGCAGATTGGTATGAACATTACTGCCTTTGAATATGAGGACAGTATTGTTGTTGTAGACTGCGGTCTTTCATTTCCGGAAGACGACATGCTTGGAATTGACCTGGTCATTCCGGATGTAACTTATCTGAAAAACAATATTGAAAAGGTAAAGGGATTTGTGATTACCCATGGGCATGAGGACCATATCGGAGCGCTGCCTTACGTGCTCCGGGACATCAACGCGCCGATTTACGCGACCAAGCTCACCATGGGAATTATTGAAAATAAATTAAAGGAACACAATCTGACAAATAATACCAGACGCAAGGTGGTAAAATTCGGGCAGTCTATTAACCTGGGGCAGTTCCGTATAGAGTTTATCAGAACCAATCACAGTATTGTGGACGCGGCGGCGCTGGCAATCTATTCCCCGGCAGGCGTGGTGGTGCATACGGGAGACTTTAAGGTGGATTATACGCCGGTATTTGGCGACGCCATTGATTTGCAGAGATTTGCGGAAATCGGGAAAAAGGGCGTTCTGGCCCTTATGTGCGATTCCACCAACGCGGAGCGGACAGGCTTTACCCCTTCCGAGCGGACGGTGGGAAAAACCTTTGACAATATTTTTCAGGAGCATAAAAACACCCGCATCATTATTGCCACTTTTGCTTCCAACGTGGACAGGGTGCGGCAGATTATCAATTCCGCCTATAAGTTTGGGCGTAAGGTGGTAGTGGAAGGCCGCAGCATGGTCAATATCATTGAGACAGCCACCACTTTGGGTTATTTGGAAATCCCGGATAACACACTCATTGACACGGAGCTTTTGAAGAATTATCCTGATGAGAAGACGGTGATTATCACCACGGGAAGCCAGGGGGAAAGTATGGCGGCCTTAAGCCGTATGGCGGAGGACAACCACAGAAAAATTTCCATAGGCCCCGGCGACACGGTTATCTTTTCTTCCCATCCTATTCCGGGAAACGAGAAGGCGGTAACCAACGTGATTAACGAACTGCTGCTTAAGGGAGCGGACGTTATTTTCCAGGACGTGCATGTTTCCGGACATGCCTGCCAGGAGGAAATCAAGCTGATATATTCTCTGGTGCGTCCCAGATACGCGATTCCCGTGCATGGGGAATATAAGCACCTGAAAGCGCAGGCGAAAATCGTAAAAGAGCTTGGCATTGCCAAGGAAAATATATTTATTCTTCAGACCGGCGATGTGCTGGAACTCACGGAAGAAAAAGCGCAGATTACCGGAAGGGTGCCGGTAGGCGATATTCTGGTGGACGGGCTTGGCGTGGGCGACGTGGGAAATATTGTGCTCCGCGACAGGCAGCATCTGGCCGAGGACGGCATTTTAATCGTGGTTCTTGGTTTGGACAGCGCTACGGACGAGCTGGTAAGCGGCCCGGATATTGTATCCAGAGGATTTGTGTACGTCAGGGAGTCCGACGAGCTGATGGAGGAAGCCCGGGCAGTGGTAAACGAGGCTGTGGAGGGCTGCCTTAGCAGGGGGATTGCAGACTGGGGCAAACTGAAGAGTTCCATC
Source organism: uncultured Lachnospiraceae bacterium (assembly GCA_910577445.1). Taxonomy (GTDB): domain Bacteria; phylum Bacillota; class Clostridia; order Lachnospirales; family Lachnospiraceae; genus Suilimivivens. The sequence continues at coordinate 37,041 of CAJTMZ010000020.1, forward strand.
AAAGACGCTCTGGGCGAATTTGTATGGAGAAAGACGAAGAGACGGCCGATGATACTTCCTATAATTATGGAGGTGGATATTTAACCGGTTTACCGTTTCGAGGAAAGGTGTGATAATTTCGTGAAAGTGAAATACTTAATAATCACAATGTTAGAAACCATAGTTAAGATAGTGATTCTTGCGGCGGTTGTGGTCTTTGTTTTCCGCGCATCCACACAGGCCTATGATTTTGGCTACCGGGTGTTTGCGGACGAGCCTGTGTCTTCTTCCGGCGGCAGGACAATCACGGTGGGGATTGCGGAAGACGCTTCGCTAAAGGATATTGCGCAGATGCTGGAGGAGAAAGGGCTGATTGAGGATTCAAAGCTTTTCATCGTGCAGGAAATGCTTTCTGCGCACCACGGCAAAATTCTTCCGGGCATTTATGATTTGAGTACGGATATGAAGGCGGAGCAGATGCTGGAGATTATGTCAACGTCCGCCGAAGAAGAGGGAGAAGAGGACGACGAAGAGTGATAACTGAAGAGAGAATGAAAGTGTTTATCAATTCTTTTGACCCGGGAAACACACCTTTTTTAAACGAACTGGAGCAGTTTGCATTAAAAAACAATGTTCCAGTCATACGGCAGGAAGTACAGAGCCTTTTAAGGCTCTTTCTTGCTATCCAAAGGCCAAAACAGATTTTGGAGGTAGGAACGGCAATTGGCTTTTCCGCGTTATTGATGAGCGAATACGGGCCGAAGGGCTGTAAGATTACGACTATAGAAAAGTATGAGAAAAGGATTCCCGACGCGCTGGAGAATTTTAAAAGGGCCGGAAAAGAAAAAGACATCACTCTGCTTGCGGGGGATGCGGCCGAAATTTTAAAGGGACTTACGGGAACCTATGACTTTATTTTTATGGATGCGGCGAAGGGACAGTACATACATTTTCTTCCCGATATTCTGCGGCTGCTTCCAAAGGGCGGCCTTTTGCTATCCGACAATGTGCTGCAGGACGGTGACGTAATGGAATCCCGCTTTGCGGTAACAAGAAGAGACCGCACCATTCACGGCAGAATGCGGGAATATCTCTACGAGCTGACCCACAATGAGCAGCTTCGCACGGATATCCTGCCCGTAGGGGACGGGGTGACTGTGAGCGTGAAATTGTAATAAGGAGGTATCCGCAAAACTTTTGCGCGCCAGAAGGGCTTTAGCGGAACTGAAAATATGAATAAACCAGAGTTATTGATACCGGCCAGTTCGCTGGAGGTTTTAAAAACGGCGGTGCTGTTTGGCGCAGACGCCGTATACATAGGAGGAGAGGCATTTGGCCTCCGGGCCAAAGCCAAAAACTTTTCACCGGATGAAATGAAGCAGGGAATCGAGTTTGCCCATGCCCATAATGTGAGAGTGCATGTGACGGCAAATATCCTGGCGCATAATGAAGATTTGGAGGGGGCCGAAAAATATTTTGGCGAACTGAAAGAGCTTGGGCCGGACGCTTTGATTATCGCCGACCCGGGTATGTTTATGCTGGCGAAAAAGGTCTGCCCTGAAATTGACATCCATATTTCCACTCAGGCAAACAATACCAACTATATGACCTACCGGTTCTGGCACGGGCTGGGGGCGAAACGGGTAGTCTGCGCCCGGGAACTTTCTCTTAAGGAAATCCGGGAAATCCGGGACAATATTCCGGAGGATATGGAGATAGAGAGCTTTATCCACGGCTCCATGTGCATTTCCTATTCAGGGAGATGCCTGCTTAGCAGCTTTCTGGCGGGGAGAGACGCAAATCAGGGAGCATGCACGCATCCGTGCCGCTGGAAGTACGCGGTGATGGAGGAGAGCCGTCCCGGGGAGTATTTTCCAATCTACGAGAACGAGCGGGGAACCTATATTTTCAACTCAAAAGATTTATGCATGATTGAGCATATTCCGGAGATGATTGCCGCCGGAATCAACAGCTTTAAGATAGAGGGAAGAATGAAAACCGCCCTTTATGTGGCTGCGGTGGCGCGAACCTATCGGAAGGCGATTGACGATTATCTGGAATCGGAAGAAAAATACCGCCGGAATATGGAGTGGTATAAGGAAGAGATAGCCAAAAGCGTCCACAGGCAGTTCACAACCGGGTTTTACTTTGGAAAGCCGGATGAAAACACGCAGATTTATGACAGCAGTACTTATGTGAACGAATACGTCTATCTGGGAATTATCGAGGAGGTGTCCGAAGAAAAGGGCGTCAGAATCGAGCAGAAAAACAAGTTCTGCGTAGGCGATGAGATAGAGATTATGAAGCCGGACGGACAAAACGTGGCGGCAAAGGTGCTTTCGCTTACCACTACGGACGGGGAAGCGGTGGAAAGCGCGCCTCACCCAAGGCAGGTACTGTGGGTCGGTCTGGACGCGCGGGGAGAGAAATACGATTTGCTCAGAGTGAAAAAGAAATAATTTGGGCAGGTATTGCATTTTTAGAAGTTATCCTGTATTTTTAAAAACTGAAGGAAAAAATGATTGCACAGGAACAAAGATGAGGAAAATTATGGAAAAAATTAATGTGGAAGAACTCTTTGCCAGTAAGGTATTTACCCGGGCAACGATGAGGGAAAGGCTTCCCAGGGAAGTTTACAGGGAAGTGCTTCAGGTAATGGATAAGGGCGGCGAGCTGTCGCGTTCCGCTGCGGACGTGGTGGCGAAAGCGATGAAGGACTGGGCAGTGGAGAACGGCGCTACCCATTATACCCACTGGTTCCAGCCGCTTACCGGAATCACGGCGGAAAAGCATGATTCTTTTGTCTCCCACCCTGACGCAAGCGGGAAGATGATTATGGATTTTTCGGGAAGGGAATTGATTAAAGGCGAACCGGACGCGTCTTCCTTTCCATCGGGGGGCTTGCGCGCCACATTTGAAGCCAGAGGATATACCGCATGGGATATCACGTCGCCGGCCTTTTTGAAGGAGGACGCAACCGGAGTGATTCTCTGTATTCCCACCGCGTTTTGTTCCTATAACGGGGAGGCTCTGGACAAAAAGACGCCGCTGCTTCGCTCCATGGAAGCTATCAGCCAGCAGGCGGTCCGCATTGCGAAGCTGTTTGACAATAAGGGCGCTCTGGCCGAAAAGGTGGAGCCCAGCGTGGGTCCGGAGCAGGAGTATTTTCTGGTAGACCGGGAAAAATATCTGAAAAGGCCCGACCTTATTTATGCGGGCCGGACGCTGTTCGGAGCGCCGGCGCCTAAGGGGCAGGAGATGGAAGACCATTATTTCGGAACCATCAGAGAGCGCGTGGGCGCATATATGAAGGATTTGAACATAGAACTCTGGAAGCTGGGAGTAACCTCCAAGACCCAGCATAACGAGGTCGCGCCGGCGCAGCACGAGCTGGCGACAATTTATGAGACCGCCAATATTGCGGTTGACCATAACCAGCTTGTGATGGAGACTATGAAAAAGGTGGCGGGGCGTCACGGACTGACCTGCCTGCTCCATGAAAAACCCTTTGAAGGCGTGAACGGCTCCGGGAAACACAATAACTGGTCGCTGACTACAGACAACGGCGTGAATCTGCTTGACCCGGGAGATACGCCCAATGAAAATATCCAGTTTCTGCTGGTGCTGGCGTGTATTATCAAAGCGGTTGACATTCACGCGGATTTGCTGCGCCAGAGCGCGTCCGACGTGGGAAACGACCACAGGCTTGGCGCCAACGAGGCTCCTCCGGCGATTATCTCCGTTTTTCTGGGGGAACAGCTTGAGGATGTGGTAAAGCAGCTAGTGGAGACGGGGGAAGCCGCGCGCTGTCTGGAGGGCGGGGTCCTGGAAACCGGCGTTTCCACACTGCCTGATTTTGAAAAGGACGCCACGGACAGGAACAGAACGTCGCCCTTTGCCTTTACGGGAAATAAATTTGAATTTCGTATGGTAGGCTCTGCGGATTCCATCGCAAGCCCCAATACCATTTTAAACGCTATTGCAGCCGAAGCATTCTGCGAGGCGGCGGATATTCTGGAAAAAGCGGATGACTTTGATTTGGCGGTGCATGACCTGATTAAGGAATACCTTACGGAACACCAGAGAATCATCTTTAACGGTAACGGATATTCCGAGGAATGGGTGGCGGAAGCGGAAAGAAGAGGACTTCCCAACATTAAATCCATGCTTGAGGCGGTGGATACGCTGGTTACGGACAAATCCGTGAAGCTTTTTGAGAAGTTCGGTATTTTCACAAGGGCGGAGCTGGAGTCCCGTGCGGAGATTCTTTACGAAACCTATGCAAAAACCCTTAATATAGAAGCGCTTACCATGATAGAAATGGCGTCCAAGCAGATTATTCCGGCGGTTATCGGCTATACAAAATCGCTTGCCGAGACGGTTATCGCGGTAAAAGAGGCGGGAGCGGACGCCTCCACACAGACAGAACTTTTGCGGACCGTATCCGAAAAGCTGTCCGCAATGAAGTCGGCTCTTGAAAGACTGAAAGAGGCGGAGATGGAGGCAGGCAAAATAACAAATGCCAGAGAGCAGGCGTTTTATTACAAAGACGTAGTTAAAGTGATTATGGAGGAGCTGCGCGCGCCGGCGGACGAGGCGGAGATGCTGGTGGATAAAAAAGTGTGGCCGATTCCCACCTACGGGGATTTGATTTTTGAAATATAAAAATGAACG
>CAJTMZ010000021.1 GCA_910577445.1 uncultured Lachnospiraceae bacterium
ATGATCCCTATGGCAGAGCTTGTATTGACTGCCCTCTTCCATTCATTTATGAATACCCTGATCACGAGATTTCCTCTCCTGTGATTGCGTTAAACCGAATTGAATATCTGCTGTCTTCAACCGATTGTCCATCTACTTCAAAATCGACGCACCATACCGGAATCAGCTCCATCTCTGTAAAAGAATCTTCCCGAAGGAGCGGGAAATACTCCATCCAGATATTCTTTGCCCTAAACTCGCTTGTTAAAATCACATCGCCGAATTTTTTCATAATTGCTTCTTTGATGCCGTCCTCACCTATGATAATCGCTTCCTTCTGATGTTCCTCATAAGGCTCAAACATTCCCGTCATGGTTATCATTTCAATCCCATTATTTGACAGCAATGCCGTTACAGCAGCCGGATAAGCCAGATATCTCTCACTCGTTTGCCTCAAATTTGGCTCGTTCCGGTATACGGGAATCCCATTCACATTCATTCGAAAAAGAATCCTGTATACTTCCATATCTTCTTTAAATGTATCGCTGCCATATCCCTTATCCGACAAAAACTGATAGTCGCTGTCTTCCATAATTGCTTTTTTTGCATTCTCAAAATCCGATTGATTCATAGCAACCACATCGAGAGCTTCCGGTTCTCCGCCCACGCCAAGCATCCCTATAAAACTATGTATCCTTGCAACAGCATCTTCCCGGGACAAAAAAGACATATCCCTGTCATCTGCCAATCCCATCTCCCCCGCATAGGAACAATAGGTGTCCAAATGGTCTGCCATTTCATTTCTCTGATAGATAAGGGAGCCACCCGTGAATTCATCGCTTCCATCATCAACAACAAGGTTTCCTTCTGCATTTTGCCCTATTGCTTCCAGCACGGTATCATAGTCAAAGCTTTTTAACCGCGTAACATACTCATAAGGGTTACTTTCCGGCATTTTCAATTCTGCGCTGATGAACAGATTTTCACCCAGTTTTTCATCTATGAAAACAGTTGCGTCCTGTTCATCTTTGACATTAATATCTGTTTCATCCTGCGTTTCAACCCTTTGAGTGTCTTCTTCTGTACTACCATAGTCAATGCCTGGTACTTCTTCCCTGGATGTGTCAGCGCAGCCGCCTGATAATGTCAGAAAAACAAGCATACCCATTGAAGCTATTACCGTCTTTTTCATCTTTATAACCATGCTCCTTTCAATGCAATAAATTAAATTAATCAATGTCAAATCCCATTATCTATGTTTCAGCCATGAGTGCAATCCTTCTTGCGCCAAACGACACTTTTTACCTTTATTTGGTCATTTGGGCAATATACCTGCCAAAGATTTAACTGCTCCTATTTTTTTATTTCAGCCCGAAATCCGCCAAAAAATGTCTTTTCATGTAAACCCTTTGTATTCTCCTGACCTTTCCTGTATAATTTAAGGGGTAAATGTATCAAATTACATGAAAAGAGGTTTGAAAATGCGAATACTCATCTGTGACGATGACGCTCTGATAATTGAACAGCTACAGAACTATATAAAAAACTTTTTTGAAAATATTGGCGTGAAATGTCCCGAATTAATCTGCTTTTCTGACGGGGAATCCCTGTTAGCAGATAACGGCGAAAAAGATATTCTGTTTCTTGATGTAGAAATGCCCGGAATGAATGGTATCTATGTTGGAAATGAGTTGAAAAAGAAGAATGATAAAATTATTATTTTTATTGTCACCTCTTATTCTGAATATCTTGATGACGCAATGCGGTTTCGCGTATTCCGGTATCTTTCAAAGCCTCTGGATAAACAACGCTTTTTTCGTAATATGAAAGACGCGGTTGACCTGTATAACACCATGACAGTAAAAATCCCGATTGAAACAAAACAGGGGGTACATACACTGCCTGCGTCTTCCGTCATAACGGTAGAAGCGCACGGCAGAAAAGTAACGATACATACCACTTTGTGCGATTTTGAATCCATTCACAATATGCAATATTGGCTGGAACTTCTCCCTAAAAACCGTTTCTTCCAGACGCATCGCAGTTTCATTATCAACTTTGAGCATGTCGCGGATTTCGACCATAATCTTGTTCATATGGCCGATAATCAATCCGCTTATCTGACAAAAAGAAAATACAGCTCTTTCAAAAAAGCCTATCTACTTTATTTAGAGAGTACGAGGTAAAGCAAATGGTAAATACAATCTGTTATTTTTTCAGTTTCCTTATAGAAGCGATTATACTTTGGCAATACTCTTCCCATTTATTTTCCGCAAAACACTCCTCAAAGAGAGGGATAGCCGTACTATGCGGTTTATATTTTATCCTGTTTTGCATGTCGCTGTCTGAATTTATATGGCTTAATATCCTGTTATATTTTTTGTTGAATTTCATTTTCTTTATGACGCAATGCTGTCTTAATTGGTATACAGCAGTATTTCATTCTTCTATTCTGACAGCCGTTATGACAATGAGTGAATTAATGGTTTATGGAATTACCAAGCGATTTGCCCCGCACTTTCTTGATAATGGCAGAGAATTTTATCATCTTTTATTTTTTTCGGTCTTTAGTAAGCTCATATTCTTTGTTGTTACATATATACTAATGCACCTGATGCAAAACCCGACAAAGAACACGGAAAAATATGATAAATCTGTTTTTCTTCCTGTTTTCATTCCCTTAACCTCAATCTTTATTATGTTCACTTTTATAAGTATTGGTGAATCTGTTTCTCTCCCGTCATCACTTGATTGGATGGTTGTCGTGAGCGCTGTTTTTTTACTGACAGCAAATCTGCTCATGTTTGAAGTCAATCAATATCATCAGAAAAAGAACATGGAATTTACAGAAATGCAATTATTGCTTCAAAAAGAGGCGGATTCGGCACAATACTATAAGATGCTGAATGAACAGAATGAAAACCAACGTATTTTAATCCATGACATAAAAAAACACCTGCAGTCCATTGATATGCTGAATGAACAAAAGGAATATGCGAAAATAAGCGCCTACATCCGGCAATTGGCGCTTTCCTCAGACCTGAAAGAATCTTCCCGGTTATGTGAGCATGAAATGCTAAACTCTATTCTATGCCGCTATATGAAACAGTGTGCTGACAGCCACATAGCTTTTCACGCCGATATACGAAGCGGAACGACAGATTTTATTGCCGACAATGACCTTACCTCATTGTTCTGCAATCTGCTCGACAATGCTGTGAAAGCGGCTGAAAACATTCCGGAATCGTTTATTGAAATCAGTACAGGCAAAAAAGTAAAAACGCCGTTTACAGTTTTGACAGTCATAAATTCCTGCCGGACAAATCCTTTCATAACAAAAAACGGCAGTCCGACAATAAATATACCCCATAGCCATAAGCATGGTTTCGGGCTTAAAAGCATCCGCAAAATTGTCGACAAGTACAATGGAAATATGCAGATATACTACAATTCCGATACGTTGACGTTCCATGCAATCATTACTTTAAAGCAACAGGGATTATAACCCTGCTGTGACTTTTCTGTGACATTTTAGCGGTATTCTTAATTAAGGAAGGAAGTGAAGCTATGAGGCTCCTGGTAGTTGAGGACGATTATCTTTTGAACAATACCCTTTGTTATAATCTCTCCGCGGCCGGTTACAACGTAGATGCCGCCATGACAAAGGCCGCAGCAATCAGCTTCTGCAAAAAGCAGCAATATGACCTGGTTGTACTGGATGTGAACCTGCCCGATGGAAATGGGTTTGACCTATGCGAAAGGATTAAGGAGTGCCACCCTGATACCGCGGTGGTCTTCCTGACAGCCAACGACATGGAGAGCGATATGCTGAAAGGATTTGAGCTGGGAGCGGACGATTATGTAACAAAGCCTTTCCCAATCAGCGTATTCCGCAAAAAGGTTTCGGCATTGCTGACCCGTATCGAGAAACAGACAGGCGGCGATTGCTATACGGACGGTACGCTGTCCGTCAATTTTTCGGAACTGACCGCTGCCCTGGCGGGCGAACCGGTTATTTTTACGCCGCTGGAATACCGTTTACTGAAAGTACTGGTGAGAAATCCGCAAATCGTTCTGACCCGGCAGATACTTCTTGAAAAACTGTGGGACGCGGACGAAAACTTTGTGGATGAACACGCCCTTACCGTTGCAATCAGCCGTATCCGCGGGAAGATTGAAATAGATGGCCTGCAATATATCAAGACCGTCTATGGTATGGGATATATGTGGATTGGAGGGTTAAAAAAGTGAATGCGGGCAGACTTTCCATCAACCGCGCCTGTGCATTTGGCGCTGTTTTTTCAGGCATAATCTCTATTGCTTTTATCATCGCGGCATTTCTCTTAACAAAAAATCCGGCAGTCATATGGCTGGGATTACTGTTCGCAACGCTGGTATTTGCCTGCGTTGCCGCTTTTGTGGCCTTTCTCCGCCGCAAGCTGGTTTTATTCTCGGACAGCCTGTGCCGGACAATAGATAATATGCTGGATGGGGCATCGGCCCCGCCGCAGGTCTATGAGGAAGAAAACCTGTTTAACAAAATCAATTACCGGCTGACGCGCCTGTATGAAGTCCTTCGGGAGAGCCGGGAGAGCATAGCGAAAGAGCGGGCTGATTTACAGGAATTAATCTCCGACATATCCCATCAGGTAAAAACACCAATCAGCAATCTTAAAATGATAAATGCTACTTTACTGGAGCATCCTATGCCAGAGGAAAAACAGAGGGAGTTTTTGCAGGCTTCCAGCGGCCAGCTTGAAAAACTGGACTTTCTTATGCAGGCCATGATAAAGACCTCCCGCCTGGAAACCGGCGTCATTTCACTTAACAGAAAAATGCAGCCGCTTTATGATACCCTGGCTGCGGCGCTGGGTGGTATTCTGCTGAACGCCGAAAGGAAACATATTCATGTCAGTGTAGATTGTCCGGAAGATATCATTCTGGCTCACGACCGGAAATGGACAAGCGAAGCCCTGTTCAACATTCTGGACAATGCGGTGAAGTACACCCCGGCAGACGGTGACATTCAGGTTTCCGTTCAAAGCTGGGAGTTCTATGTGAAAATCGATATAACCGACAGCGGCAAAGGAATAGCGGAGAGCAGACAGGGGATAATTTTCAAACGCTTTTACCGTGAAGAAGAAGTACACGACATTGAGGGCATCGGAATAGGACTGTACCTTGCCCGTGAAATCATTACCATGCAGGGCGGTTACATCAGGGTCGCATCAAGGGTGGGGCATGGCTCTGTATTTTCCGTATTTCTGCCCCACGGATAAAATTTTGAAAAGACCTGCAGTTTGTGACATTTCTGTGAGAATTGGCTGTTAGACTGACGGTATCACAGAAAGGATGGTACAAACCATGAGCATTTTGCAAACAACTGACCTCAAAAAATACTATGGCGCAGAGCCGAACGTCACAAAGGCGCTGGACGGCGTATCCCTCTCCGTTGAACAGGGAGAATTTGTCGCAATCGTCGGAACCTCCGGCAGCGGCAAGTCCACTTTGCTGAATATGATGGGCGGTCTGGACGTTCCGACCTTTGGCAGCGTTCAAATCAAGGGCAAAGAGCTGGCCGAGATGAACGACGAGCAGCTTACCATTTTCCGCCGGCGCAACATCGGCTTCATCTTCCAGAATTACAACCTTGTCCCTGTTCTGAACGTCTATGAAAATATCGTCCTGCCCGTAGAGCTGGACGGCGATACGGCAGACAAAAAATTCATGGATGAAGCAGTGCGTATGCTGGCCCTGGGGGAGAAACTAAACAATATGCCGGGCAGCCTCTCCGGCGGACAACAGCAGCGCGTCGCCATCGCCCGCGCCCTCGTTTCCAAGCCCGCTATTGTCCTGGCAGATGAACCGACCGGCAACCTGGACAGCCGGACGAGCGGCGATGTGCTGGGCCTGTTGAAAACAACCAGCAGCAAATTTCATCAAACGCTGGTGATGATAACCCATAACAACGAGATTGCCCAGCTTGCCGACCGCATTATCCGCATTGAGGATGGCAGGATTTTTGAATAAGGAGGCGCTGACAATGAATGACATTTTATTCGGCAACAACAACGGCGCGGTGATTAAAAAGCTGTCAGGCCGTTATTTCAAAGCAAACAAAAGCAGAAATATCATTGCAATCATCGCAATTATTCTGACTACAATACTTTTCACCACCATCTTCACCCTGGGTTCCGGCCTGACGGACACCGTACATGACCAGAATATCCGTAGAGCAGGAGGCGACGGGCAGGCGGTCTTAAACTATATCAGCGATGAAGTATATGACAATGTGGCGGGAAATTCTCTCATCGACCGCATCGCCTATACAAAGGCGGTTTCCTACCGCCTGAAAAATCCGGGGCTGGAACGCTGGCGTTCCGACCTGTGGTACATGGATGATACCGCGTTGGAATTTGCCCGTTATACCCCCACGACAGGCCGCCGGCCCGAAGGGGCAGATGAAATCATTGCGGACACAAAGACGCTGGATGCCCTGGGTGTACCGGCACAGATTGGGGAAACCGTTTCACTGACCTATGACATTAAAGGGACAGAGTACACTACCGATTTTATTCTCTGCGGCTTTTGGGAAACGGACGTTTTGAGCGGCATTGGACGGCTGATTGTGTCAAAATCCTTTGTGGATTCTCACTCGGATATTCTGGCCTATACCTATCCCACAGACAACGACTACTCCGGCATTGTCACCGCCTATGTGATGTTCAGAGGAAACGGCGATATAGAAGCCCGGCTCCACCAGCTTCTTTCCGAAACGGGCTATACCTGTGACACGATGGGCGGCAGTTTGGAGGACGGCAATTATGTGATTGCCCGCGTCAGTCCGGCCTATCAAAGCGGCGCACTGTCAGATAACCTGGCTATGCTCATTTCCGGCATCGTCGGCATACTGCTGATTATCGTAACGGGATATTTGATTATCTACAATATTTTCCAAATCTCCGTCATTTCGGATATTCAGTCCTATGGACAGTTAAAAACGCTGGGCATAACAAAGCGGCAAATCAAGCGGTTGATTAACCGGCAGGCGCTTCGGCTTTCCCTGATTGGTATTCCTGTCGGTTTGCTGGCGGGCTTCCTGATTGGCCGGACACTGGTTCCTTTCCTGATGAACGGAACCAGTTATACCGCGGACGCCGGTATTAAGGTGACAGTAAATCCGCTGATTTTTATTGGCTCCACGGCGTTCACCTTTTTTACAGTCTTTGTCAGCGTCCGTAAGCCCGCGAAGATTGCCGGCGCAGTTTCCGCAATCGAGGCTGTCCGCTACACCGGAAACGATACAGCGGCATTCCAAACGCGCAGGGCCAAAGACAAGAGAACGACCCACGGCGCAAAGCTCCACTTTATGGCTCTGGCGAACCTGGGACGGAACCGCAAACGCACGGTATTGGTTATTGTGTCCATGACACTGAGTCTGGTGCTGTTCAATACAGTGTTCACCCTGTCCGGCGGGTTTGACATTGACAAGTATATCGCAAAATTTATGGATACGGACTTTGTAATCTCTAACACAGACTACTTCCAGTACCAGGTTGAAAAAGGCGAAACCGACCTGTCTGAGAGCTTTGTTGAGGCAGTCAAAGGAAATAACATCTTCGAGGATGGCGGCAGGCTCTATTCCTCCTGGATGCTGGAAGAACCGTTTTCCACAAATCACAACGCCTTTTTCAGCTACAACAAAGACCAGAACGGCAATTCCTATGTACGTCTTTATGGCGCGGACGATTTTCTGCTGAATAACATGGAGGTCATAGAGGGGACAATCGACCTGGAAAAGCTGAAATCTGGCAAGTATATCCTGTTGAGCGTGGAGTGTAACGATGACGGAACCGTCATAGATAACCCAAATATCAGTGTGGGCGACACGGTACGAATCAACCATCTGAAAGCGGAGGGGTTTTCCACCACTATTACGGCCAGCTATGACTTTATCATCATGGCAAAAGTCCGGGCCAACGAGAACACGGCCACTACCCGCAACACGGGCGAAACCCGGTTCTATCTCCCGGCAGAAATCTTCCTGCCGCTGTGCGAGCATCCCCATCTGGTCAATTTCACCTTTGATGTGACGGAAAGAACAGAAGCTGAAATGACAGAGTTTTTGAATGACTATATCGACAGTGTGGAACCGGGTATGGATTTTGAATCCAAAGCAACCTATGTCAGTTCCTTTGACAATTTGACCTCCCTGATTATCACCATCGGCGGAGCGTTGAGCATCATCATTGGAATTATCGGTATCGCGAACTTTGTCAACTCCGTTTTGACAAGCGTTATCACCCGAAAAAAGGAGTTTGCCATGCTGCAAAGCATCGGCATGACCGGCAGGCAGTTAAAGCGTATGCTCTCTTTTGAAGGACTTTATTATGCTATGGGAACGATTATCACATCGGTTGTCCTTGGCGGTCTGTTTTCTGTGGTAGTGGTACGGGGAATTTCCAGCGGGATTTGGTTTTTCACTTACCGGTTTGTCATGTGGCCCATGCTGGTAATCTATCCGTTCCTTATCCTCCTGACTGTGGCAATACCGGCACTCTTGTACCGGCAGATTGCTAAAGCCAGCATCATAGAACGGCTTCGGCAAAATTGAATATTATTGAAGGGGCTGTCGCATTAAGAAATTTTTATACAGGATATTGCCTTTTTGCTGGAAATGAAAACGCTGTATCTTGTATGCCTTTTTCTTGTTGCGACAGCCCGCTCTCACCTCATAAGCTTTCATTTTCTCCTATCTTACCAGCTTCGCCACCGTCTCCGGCGCCATCTCCTGCTTTGGCTTAAATTTTTCCGATGCAAGGTAATTATAGATGGATGAAAGAAGAGCTCTTGCTTCCGGGTACTGCTGAAGATTCTGAAGTCCCATGGACGATAACAGCAGCCGTCCTTTGCCGCAGCGGCATTCTAAAAGCTGCGTCATGGGCCGCATATAGGCGTAGCTGTCCATCTCCGTGATAATGGACTTCACCGCCCTCGGTCCTTCCCCTGGCAATGCCTCCGGCAGAATAATTGCCCGCTGGCCCGCCATTGGCCACCACTGCCAGTTTGTATGAAACTCCGTGGGAAAGCCTTCAAAAACAGGGTGGGACTCGTCAATCAACTGTCCCATGCCGCCCTCCTGCAGCGGGAAAGTACCCACAGACCAGAAATCCGTGGTAAACTGCGCCTGAATGGACTTTGGCAGAGCTTCCGGGGTGGAATCCGGCGACAGATACACCTTGCCCCCCGCCGCCAGAACCTCCCTTGCCTTTTCGTCAAAGCATCTGGTCTCGTACACGTCGTCCGGGCACACCGGCTCCGTCTTCGGATAAACCCACACGGGATAGGTATTGGAAATCTCACTGCCGCCTACGCTGACAGTCAAATCCAGCCTAACCGCCTTTTCTATGCTCTGCAAAGGAATTTCCAGCCTGCCGGCCATGGTATTCTCTCCCGCCGGGCAGCTTGCCTTTGGCAGAGTTCCTTCTATTATAATGTCCTTTCCTTTCAGCGCGTACCCTATTTCCCCGCAGAGATTCTTTTTCCCGAAATTCGCCACCTGAATGTCGGCCTGCAATACCTCTCCCGCTTCATAGGTATACTTTTCAAGAAGCGCCAGCGGCAGCGTGTCTCGGAAAAAGGCCCGGAACGCCTCCGGCTTTGCGAAAGCAAAGGGCTTCGGTTTTAAGTGGGAGTCCAGCATCCCCACCAGAGCGGTTCCCTGTCCGGGGAAATCCTGTAATCCCAGAAGGGAAATGCCCGACAGTTCCTTCGTCCGCATGGCCGCTTCGATTTCCTCACGGTAACCAATCCGGGACAGCTCCCCCGTGGCCTCCACATACCGGTTCCACTCCGGTAAAAGTCCCAGTTTGTCCGCCTTCTCCCGAATCAGACGGTAATTGGCCGGGTCTGAAATCCCGTGAAAATCTTCAAGTTCCTCGAAATAGGGAAGAACCTCGAACTGCCCCACCTCGAAGCTGAAAACCGGCTTTTTGAAATCTTTTCGCAGGCTTTCCATGGAAGCGTCGTAATTGGTTCGCGCATTGGGATACTGGTTATTGATATAGCCCTTAATCCGGATGGCTTTCGGCATATCCGCACCGTCGGTATCTGCTTCATCCGCTTTTTGCTCCGACTTTTCCTGCCCGTCCGGCGTCTGCTCCTGTCTCTCCTGTCTGACGCGTTTTTCCTCCCGCTCCATCAAATCCGGCATTCCCGCGAAAATTCCCCGAAGCGGCTCCCTGAAATAGGACTGGGAAGTATAAAAATCGCTGTCGCCGTCACAGCCCACAGTTCCGTAATGGACGTTGGAGCCGTTGGCGTAAAGACGGGTATCGTCAAGCGCCCTTGCCTTATCCATCAGAAAGCTCATGCGCTCATGTCCGGTTTTTCCGGTACACAGTTCATTTCCAAGAGTAAGCATCACGAACGAGGGATGGTTCGCCAGCATGAGAATGGTCTGCTCCAGTTCTGTCTGGTAATAGGAAAAACTGTCCTCCGGCTCAAACGCGTTTTTCGGGTTCCAGTGGGAAAGCTCCGGCTGCATCATCATACCCATCTTGTCAGCCGCCGTAAACGCCGCCTCCGGGGGACAGTGGGAATGGAAACGCATACAGTTAATGCCGTAAGATTTGTAGGTTTCCAGAATCTTCGTCCATTCCGACACCTCCATGGGAGGATAACCTGTCTCGGGAAATTCCCCGCAGTTTGCCTCGCTGCGCAGGAAAAAAGTTCTTCCGTTGACGGCAAGCCGCCCTTTTCCGTTATCGCCGAAATCCCGCACGCCAAAGGTAATCTTTTTCTCCGAAAAGCCGGAAAGCCCTGCCGTAAGCTCGTAAAGGTACCCCTCGTACTCGTCCCACCGCCGCACATCTTCCGCCAGCGGAATGTCCTTTATTTCCACTGTGCTTTTTCCCGCGGGTACGCTTATCTCCGCGGAAACCGCTTCCTTTAAAGCCCCGGAGGTGACGCGCAGCGTTCCGCTGTAAGGCTCCGCCGCCGCAATCTCCGCACGGATTGTCAGCCCCGCCCCTTTGGGATAAGCCCGCACCGCCGAAAGAAACACCGGCTCCTCCACCCGAAGGCGCAGATAGCCCAAAACGCCGTTCCAGTTGGTCTGTGTCTCGTCCGTGGCGGCCGAGGAATAAACGATCGCGTCGTGAGGCAGTCCCGGATAGCTGTTATCCGAAAGCAGCGTCAGGGCGTTGTCTCCGTCAAGCAGCCCCGTTACCTCGAACACATGGGGCGTTGTGATGGAAGGCGGCACAAAATCCGGCACTTCCTTTCCGTCCACTAAAAGCCTTAAACACCTTGCCCTCTCCGCTTCCAGAAAAACCCGCTTCCCCTCCGGCGGATGAAAATCAATCCTTCTGGTCAGCCTTGCCTCCCCCTCATAGGTATGCTTTCTTGTAAATCTGGTGGCAATAGGGCCGTCAGAGTCAAAGCCCTCCCCGGCATTTCCGATTGCCGCCTCCGGGTGCCACTGATTGGCACCCGCGTCCTTATGGCCAAGGCCGTTTTCGTCCAGTGTGCCGGGCAGCCTCATTTCCCCGCTGATTCCTCCGTCAAGACCTGCCTGCCAGATACCCTCTAATGAATAAAACATTCTCTTTTCCTTACCCTCTCCCGTGGTGTCCGCGGTCATGCCGCGGCGCCACGCATATGCTTTACGCCAATGTCCGCGCGTCCTTTCCTCTCAGCGTGTCATTTCTCTGTGTGAAAGCGCGCCCTGATGGTCGGCCTGTTTTTTCAGGATTTCTTCCAACAGTTCTTTTGCCTTTTCTTTCTCCCCAAGACCGATTGCCCCCAAGGCCCTTAAATAGTTGCAGTACTGTATATTGCGCAGGGTAATATCGTCCTGGTAAACCTCGATTTCCGGCAGCGACACCGCAAAGAAATCGTATGATACCTCGTCGAACAGATGCTTTTCCCCGAAAATGGTAAGCTGATGGTAGGCTTTCTTTGCCGCACCGCTCCGGCCCAGTTCCTCGTTTGCCAGCCCCTGATAGAAAATGAAATCCGAGGGCTGGTCGTTATAATAAAGCACCCTCTCCGGCTCCTGCGGGCCTGACGCCGCAAGGACAAAGTACTCCGCCGCCCTGTTCTCATCGCCCAGCATGCGGCTGGCAATTCCCATGTAATAATGAGCCTGATTATCCGGCACGTTAGGCAGTTTTCCTTCGCCCAAATTTTCCGGATAGGTAATGGTCGCTTCCAGCAATTCCATGGCTTCGCCGGCTTTCTTTTGCTCCAGTTTTTCCTTTGCCAACTCCGTCAGCGCATAGCGGTACTGCGCGCTTACCTTGCCTTCGCCGCCCTCCCACGGATGGAATCTGTGATTTTTAAGGGCTTCCAGCGCTTCCTCATATCGTCCCTGGCAGTTTAAAAGGGTGATATAGCGCAGATATAAATCGTCTCTTTCTTCCACAAGCTCCCTATGGGCTTTGAGCGCCGCCAGCCTCGTTTCGTTTGGCAGATTCAGCTTTGCGGCAAGCTGGTCGTATTCCAGAAGGAAGCGGGGATAGGTTTCGTCCAGACGGCAGGCTTTTTCCATCGCCGCCAGAGCCTTTTTCCCGTCGTGTTCCTTGTTGAAATAAAAGATAGACAGGTTCCGGTAAGCCATAGCCAGATTCTCTTTTGCCAAAACCGCCTCTTCCCAATGCTTTGCGGCTCTCTGGTACTGCTTTTTATCATAATACAGATTGCCCAGGTAATAGTGCGCCATGGGGGCGTCGCCAAGCTTTTCTATTGCCGCTTCCAGAATCCCGATTTCCTCCACCCGGTTCGGGAAACAGTAATCGGAATCTTCCCTTTCCCCTTTCAGGAAATACTCTTCGCAAGCCTTACCGTCTCCCAGCTTCCCGTACATATACCCCTGATAATACCGGCGCATGGGGCTTTTTGCCGGACACGCTTCCAGAATCGCCAGCGCGTCCTCGTAAAATCCCGCCTTGCCGTAATCCAGAGACAGCTCCAGATAATTGTGGGCTTCGTCCCGCATTTTCTCTGTCCATGCGCGCCAGAGGCCACTCTCCGGTTTACCCGCCACCTGTTCATAAAGACATCCCATATAAAGAGGGTCGATTTCCAGACTTTCCTTCAAAAATCCCGACGCGTCCATGGAAAGTTGTCTCATAACCGCTGCCTTTAAGGTACGGGCCTTCATGTTGTGCCAGTTATGAAGCAGGGATTTGGAGACAAATTCCAGCGCATCCTCATAATTTCCCTTACGGGCCGCCAGATTTGCCAGCCAGAAAAATCCGGCGCTCTGGGTCTCCGCGCTCCATGTGGATTTATAAAATGCGTCGTAGGCTTTTTGTTCCTGTCCTGCCGCCTCCAGCGCCAGCCCCAGATTAAAACAGCATTCCCCGTAGTAGGGATTCGGAGTTTTCCAGGTCTGCTTTTTGATTGCCGCCTCGAAATAAGGAATGCTTTCCTTTACACAGCCTCTCTTAAAAAGTAAAAGCCCGTAGCCGTTATTTAAACGGATATCCGTTTTGTCTCTCCGCAGTCCCTCCAGATAGTAGTCGGCAGGCTCATAGGTCGCATGGCGGTACTGCTCCAGATGCGTTGCCGCCAGATAAAGCTCCTCCGTGGATTTCAGCTCCTCCGGCGCTTTCATGCTTTCCGCCGGCGAGGGAATGGGCTCCGGGCGTTTCTCATATACGGAATAATCCACAAGCACCTTTCCGCCGCTTTTTACCGATACCCGGCAGGATTTTTTGCCGATAACGCCCATATCCTCCACAGGAAAAGAAGCGGTATGGCAGGCGGCCGGGCTTAAAGATACTTTTTCCTCATAAAGGACTTTGTCTTCTGCCGTCACTTTAACAATCGCCTCCGGGTAATCCGCCGTTGCGTAAACCTTCAGCAGCGCCTGACCCTTTTCTCCCTCCGAAAGGCTTACCATGGCGTCCTTCGTGGCGTTCCCCACACGTCCGACGCCCTTGTAGGGCATGAAATATTGTACAAAAGTCTTTTCCTCGTGGGGCTTTAACCAGGTAAAGTCAGGCTGATTGTCTGCGAACACGCCCGTCATCAACTCGATGTAAGGGCCGTCCTCGTCCGTCAGGTTCCTGTCCCAAGTGCGTCCGAAGTCGCCGTTCCCCCACGTCCACTGCTTTTTGCCCGGGGAAACGTGATGGTCCGCCACATGCAAAAGGCCCGCCTCCAGACCTTCGTCATAATTTCCGATAAAGTCAAAATCCGAGTGCGCCGCCATGTAAGAGGTGGGCACCTTCACGTTTTTATAGCGGGAAATATCCACGCCTGCGGAGTAGTCGCTCTTATAATATTCGCCGGTGGCTATGGGGAAGGTGGAAACCGCCCTTTTTCCGTGGTCCATCACCGCGTTTACGTCAGGCGGAAAAACCGAGTAAGTGTTATCGTTCACCGGCACCGCGGGATTCGCCCACCATAGGAAAGTCTGGGGCAAATCGGTGTGATTGTAAAGCTGCCCTTTGATTTCTATGTATGCTTTTCCCGGATACAAAGAAATCGCCGCCATTCCCTTGGTTCCGTACATCTTATCCGTCTCGCTCACATAAACCGTACAGGAACCGTCGGGATTTTCCGACAGCGTATAATCAACAGGGGAATAGGTGGAGGGCCGGTGGTGCTGGGGCCAGTTAAACTCGATACCCCCGGAAATCCATGGCCCGGTAAGCCCTACAAGAGCCGGTTTAATCACATGATTGTAATAGACAAAATCATACCCGTTGGTTTTGTCATAAGCCCGCTGGATTCGTCCTCCCAGCTCGGGAAATACCATCACTTTCAAATATTCGTTTTCCAGATATACCGCCTTGTAGGCCACGTCCTTTTTCTCGTCGGATATCTTTTCCGTCACCGGCAGCGGATATACCTTTCCGGTACTCCCCTGATAAGCCCGCTTTTCAATAAACAGGGGACTTTTTTCCGGCGGACATACCGGGTAAGTGGGAATGATGCAGGACTCCTCCCAGATTTTAACGCTCTTTTTGCTTTCCATAAATCTTCTCCTTTTCCTCCAAGTCAGATAAACAGATTGTATATGCTTAATTTCCGTTGCATTCTGGTATCATATTAGCATGGACAAAAGGAAAAAAGAATATCATATCGTAAGTAATAATGGACAATATTCCACAAATATGCTATTCTCAGCCTATGGACAGTTTACAGGAATGGAAATCAGACGGATTTAAGGGAGAGCAGATGATAGTCCTCCCTACGGAATCTTTTCAGGATTATGTGGAACACCCGCAGGTAAGAAGACTTTATTTGACAGACGTAGGATTTTTTCCCCGTGCCGAACACCACTACCGGGAGCGAAAGGAGGGCATTGAAGAGTATATCTTCATGTACTGCACGGAGGGAAGCGGAATCATTGTTGTGGAAGGAAAGGAATATACCCTCAGTGAAAACCAGGCTTTCTGCATCCCGCGTTTTAAAAAACATCTTTATTACGCCTGCAAGGAGAATCCATGGAGTATTTTATGGGTGCATCTGAAAGGGGAGGATACCAGATATTTTCCCTTGAACGACTGCAAAACCATCGTGTTTAACTCGGAAAACGCCAAAAACCGTATGCACTTTCTGTTTGATTTGCTTTTCCGGGTTTTAGACGGCAACTATACCCTTGGAAATTTTATCTACATTTCTCAGGTGCTTTCCCTGATTCTGGCGGAAACCTACCACAGGGAAAAGGTAAATACCACTCTGGAACAGAACAAGCACGTGACCAATGTCATTCGCTATATGTCAAAACATCTGGAAGATAATTTGAGTCTGGAAGATATTGTGGTGGAATTTGATTTATCCAAAAGCTATTTAAATGCCATTTTCCAGAAATACACGCAGCATGCCCCTATGGATTTTTTTATCAACCTGAAGATGAAAAAAGCCTGCCGGCTTCTCCGGGTTACGGACTCCTATGTTTACGAGGTGGCGCAGCAACTCGGATATTCCGACCAGTATTATTTTTCGCGGATTTTTAAGAAGGTGGTTGGAATGTCGCCGAAAGAATATAAGCACAATGACAGTATCCATTTCCGGGGGGTGGAGGTTTAAAAAAGATTTCCCTTAAAGCATAATGTTATCTTCTGTAAATCTGACTTCATAAACCGGCAGAACCCTCACCCCCATCAGTTCCCCGATGGATTCCTCCGCTTCTTCCGTCCGGGCGGCCATCGCCGTTTCCGCATTGACCTTCGCACCTTTCTTAAGCGGGGTAATGTAAATTGTCAGAGGCTTATCCGCAAGCTCTCCGGCAAATTCCCTTAATCCGATTTCCCAGGGCGCGCCGTTGCAGAAATTGTCGTGTATCATCTTCCCGTTGATAAACGCGTGGCCGATATCGCCCCGGTAGTCAAGCTGCAGAATCGCGTCTTTAAGACCGTCCATAAAATTCTCCGGGAAAGTAATTGTGTATCTGCTTCCGCTTACCTGATTCACCTTTACGTCAATCTGCTTTTTATCGGCTTTCAATGTATAACGGTTCAAAATGGAACCGGCGGCTTCCGCTTCGCCTGCAAAACGCTTCTCTCTTGTTCCTGATATATCCGCCGGAATTTCTGACGGATTTTCTGCCGGATAAACCGCCGCTTGGCATAAATCCTCCGCTGTCTCTAAACGAATCCCTCCCCCGTCCTCTAAAACCGCAGCGTCCGTAAACAAAAGCCTGTCTCCCCTGACGCGGAACATTTTCTCCGCCATTTTGCGGCTCAGTACGAAAACGGCGGCTTTTGTATTTCCTTTTTCCACAGAAAACCGTTCCGCCTCCTGATTATCCGCGCAGATATATCTGTTTGGCTTTCCGCTTTTATCACGCGTTTCATTCCTGGTTCCGGCAGTTCTGTCTTCATTGCCGCACGCCCCGCTTACGTTTTCGTCCACCTTACCATCGTCCGCAACGCGTCCGCTTACGATGGCGTCTTCCTCAAACACAAACTCCGCTTTCATTCCCTCCGGTTTTAAAAATACGTATGTTTTTTCCCCGCCGGGAGAAATCACCGTGACAGGCTGGGCCGTGGCTTTTACCAAATCAATCCCGTCCATATCAAAATGAAAAGGCAGAATGGCATTCTCGTCGCACGCAATGTCAATGGAAAAGACAATCTCCTCCCCCGGAAGCGACAGCGTAATCTGCTCTCCATGCCTGTCCGGCAATGGTCCGTGGTCCTGATAATTGTTGACAAAAAGAAAACCTCTTTTTCCGTCCGTGCGCACTGCATAGCGCAAGGTTTCTTTATCCGTAGGCAGAATATGCGGCGCACCCTCCGGCAGCACCGTTTTCAGGCCGCACAGCCGCTCCCCGAAAGCCTCCGTAAAATAGTGAATGCATTTCAGCCTCCTGTAGGATTCCCTTATCTGCCCAAATTCTCCAAGCGCCGCCTGATAATCATAGGATATTTTCGGCACCTGTCCCTCGTTCATAAAAATGCCGCTTTTTCCCACCGGATTGCTTCCGCCCTGAAACATGTAATAGCCCAGAAAATTGCAGCCCGAGGCAATTTTAATATTTGCCATGGCGTCTACGCTTTTATACGGGAACCGGAACCGGTAATAGTAACTGCAGCCCATACCGCCCCCCATCTCGCAGCAGGCGTAGGGCTTTTCCTCCGGCTTATACGCCGGTTTAAAATCATTGGTGCATACCGCCCCGTTATTGTGGAAATCCTGATACACGTATTCCTCGGTGGCCGGATGCTCCCCCTTGTGGGAATAAAAAATCCAGGGCCGAAAAGCATAGCCGCCCCACAGAGGCATCATGGACTTCGGCGTGGGCGTGCCGCCCCAGCCCGTACAGGTATAAAATACGGGAGTCAGTCCGCACTTTGCCGCCAGCGCTTTTAACCGCAGCATATATTCCTCCCCTTCGTCCCCTGTAAACACCCACTCGTCAGAGATTCCCGTGGTAATCTCCCAGGGCGCGGAGGAATGCATATATTCGTTATCAATCTGCACCCCGATAATCGGCCCACCGTCCTGAAAGAACAATCCGGCCACTTCCCCGGCTACCTTTGTGTAAAGCCGCTCCGTATAAGCCAGAAATCCCCTGCTGATTTTCCGCACCTCAAAGGGCTTGCCGTAGAGCCAGTCAGGCAGCCCGCCGTTGCGCACCTCGCCGTGGTCAAAAGGGCCCACCCGCAGAATAACATACAGGCCGTGTTTTTTGCACAGCTTAACAAACCTGCGGATATCCTTACTGCCGGAAAAATCAAAGACGCACTCTTCCTCCTCATGGTGAATCCAGAACACATAGGTTGCCACCATGTTGATTTTGCACATTTTCATTTTAATCAACTCGTCCTCCCAACGCTCCGCGTTCATCCTGCTGAAGTGAAATTCTCCGCTCACGCCAAAGAAGGGACTGCCGTTTCTTTCCATATAATAGTTGGTGAAGGAAATTGTCTCACCGCTATTTCCGGTTCCTTTGAAGTCTTCTCCTAAGGGATAGATGCTTTTGGGCAACAGGTTTTTTAATGATAACTGGTAGTCCATGATATGTCCTTTCTGTACCGGTTTTCAGGTTTTATGTTTGCGCATTTGCTGACATGCTTCTGCTTTCAATGGTTTATGTTTTCAGATTATAGCATTCCCGGATTCATATTGCCACTAATATTTCAGGTAAATAAAAAGGGAAGCTGAAACGGGCGAATAGATTTCCCTTTCCTTGCTTCCCTCTTATAGCAAATCACACTTTTATTCCGGAAAATACGCTCCGCCCTGCCTGACCTGTCGGTAAACGCCTACAAGTCGCAATACTTCTCCGTATTTTTTACCATGGTATCAAACAGCTCTTTTCCCTCCTTAGGGCCAATCTTTACCAGTGGGTCGTTCATAAAAATATTGAAAAGCATATTTCTGTCTTTTTTGAGACATGCCTTTACAACGCCCTCCTGGTTGACTACGTGCCGCGTCACCAGATGCAGGATATCATCCGGCAGATTTCCGGCGTATACCGGACAAACCTGATTTCTTCCAAACCAGGCGTTAGTTTCCACCACCGCGCCCACAGGAAGATTCCCTATCTGTCCCTGATTCGGAATATTTACATTCGTCACCAAATCTCCAAGACCCAGCAATGCCTTCATCAATAGCACGCCTTCCTCCCCTGTTTTTTCCAGAGCCACCTCTTCTTCTCCCGCTGCCAGCCTCCTGCTTTTATTAAGCCGCTCCTGCAAATCCTTTTTCCGCCATGAAACCGGGGTCAGGCTGAACTTCCACGCCCTCGCCGTTTCCGGGCTCTCCAGATACCATCCCGGCATAAATTCCGCCAGATGCCTGTCTCCGGCCGCTGCGATGATGCCATAGCGTTTAAATAAATCCATTTTCACCATTTCAGCCGAAGCAAAATGATTGTTCATCCAGTTTTTGTCCGCCTTTTCCTCCATAAAGCCGTCGGCCGCATAACGCTCCACGAACTTCTCATAAACCGGGAACAAATCCATATCATAAAAACTTGCTCTGTCAATCCACGTAAAATGATTGATTCCCAGAACATTTGTCTTAATCTCCTGCCGCTCCACGCCCTCTATCTGGCAGACCTCCTTAAGTGCCAGCGCCAGAAGCTTCTGCGTTCCGAATACCTCATGGCAGCATCCGATTGCCTTAATCTTCGGGAAAACCTCATAGAGGGTTCTCACACACACCGACATGGGATTGGTATAGTTAATCACCCACGCGTCCGGCGCCGTCTCTTTTATAGCTTCGGCAATCTCTCTGAAAATAGGGATTGTCCGCAGGGCGCGTATGATTCCGCCCGGCCCCACCGTATCGCCTACAGACTGATATATCCCATATTTTTCCGGCTCATGCACGTCGGATTCCATCTCTTCAAAGGTTCCCGGCAAAACAGAAATCACTACAAAATTACTGCCCTCCAAAGCCTCTTTCAAAGAATCAGCCACAACGTAATTCCATTTTCCCACCGCTTCTTCTCTGGCCGACAGGCGGTTTCCGATAACGGCATTGTGCTCTGCCGCTTCCCTGTCAATATCGTAGAGGCTTACCGTTCCGCCTAAGGCGCCCTCCATTGCTAAATCCGCCATAAGCCCCCATGCCCATCCTCTGCTTCCGCCTCCGATATAGGCAATTTTCAAATCGTGCTTTACTATTTCCATTATCTGTTCTCCTCTTCTTCTAAATAATACATGTAAAAATACTGCATTGTTCCCATGCCTTCCTTGCTGGCAATATGAAGTCCCATGTTTTCTCCCCCATAAGCCAGCGCCAGACGGTAATTTACATTTTGAAGCCCTATGTGCTCCGATTCAAATTCAACCTGAGGCTCCCTCATCTTTTCCCTCAATTGCATCAGTTTGTCTTTGGGGATTCCTTTTCCGTTATCCAGCACCTTAACGCATATTTTGTCGTCTCTTTTTCCTATCACAATTCGGATTCGCCCGTTTTCCCTGTTTTTGATTCCATGAGATAAGGCGTTTTCCAAAAGCGGCTGCAAAAGCATTCTGCGGATTTTCTGTCTTTTCACCAACGAGGAGACTTCCCATTCCACAATCCAGTCCTGAGCGGTTCGCATCTTCTGAATGTCCATATACTTTTTGCAGATATCAATCTCTTCCTGTATACTGACATCCATTTTTGACACGTCCAGCGAGTAACGCAGTATATCCGACAGATTTTCCACCATTCGGTTTGCATTCCCCTGTTTCCCGCCTGTAAGCGCCAGTATTTCGTAGTTCAGAGCCTGCAGGGTATTAAACAGAAAATGAGGATTAATCTGGTACTGCAACGCCAGCATCTGCGCCGTCATCTGCCTGTATTTCTGCTCGGAAAGCTGGACCTGCAGATAGCTGTTCTCCAGGAATGTGCGTATAATGTTATTTAAAATCTGGTCATAAATCCCGTTTCCGCTCTTTTTACGCGTTATCAGCTCCTGCTTCTTTTCCGCGCGTTCAAAGATATCTATCACATGATACAACTGCCTGTAGTCTCTCACCGCCCTGTCATAGGCAAGAAAAGCCGAGGCTATTGTCGTCACAATAGAAAGAAAAATCAGCGTCCTCATATTTACCATAAACACATGATTTACCGACTTTTGGGAAACCACTGTAACCACGTGGAAAAAATCGCTTTTTTTCCTTTCTTTCTCCACCACATAAAACCTTCTCAGGTTATTTAAGTCTTCCAGCGTCCGTATCGCTTCCGCCGCCGCATTTGTGCTTCCGAAAAGTATCTGTCCGTCCCTGTCAAATATCAGTATTTCCTGTTCATCATAAAAAGCCATTCTCTTCAGCTTTTCCTGCTGCTCCTCCAGCCGGTAGTTGATGACGGTTCCTCCTTTATAGCTGGGAAAGCAGCGCAGTACACTGAATACGCCTTTGCCGGAAGCATCCTTGCTGGCCGGCCGAACCACGGCTTTGGCCTCGCCGTTTTTCATTTCCAGAAGAATATCCAGCCATCCGTTATCCTTCATACCGTCCGCACTCTCCGTAAACTTCTCGGACGTTACCACCCTTCTGGAAGCGTTGTTCAGATAAAAATATACGGATTCCATATCCGTCCGCGAATTTTGGAGAGAAGTCATATAGGCCGATAAGAAACGCAGGGCATTAACGGAATCATAATCCACCTTTTCATTCCGAAAAACCAGAATAAACTGCGCCATTCTCTGCGCGCTTCCCAAAAACATATGAAACGCTTCCGTATCGGATTCATATTCCTGCACCAGACCCTCCGCAAGCTTTAACGAATTTTTCAGTTCATACTGAATTTTTTTCTGTTCTCCTATGTAAATACCAAAAAGAAGGAGCGCGCCAAGTAAAAAAACAGGCAGCGTAAACGTACAGAGGTAAATCAGAAAGTTTGCTTTGAGGAAACGATATTTCATTATGGTATTTCCTTTTCTGTATTCGTCCTGAAATCTCTTGGAGAAATTCCCCAGTAAGCTTTAAACGCGCGGCTGAAATTCTTCGGATTCTCATAGCCAAGCCGTTCGGATATTTCATAAGTTTTATACTCAGGCCGCACCAGAAGTTCCTTAGCCTTTTCCATTTTGACTTTCAGCACATAATCGGAAAAGTTGATTCCCGTCTCCTTTTTGAACAGAGCGGACAGATAACCTGCGCTTAAATTTACCACCAGCGCCGCCTCGTCCAGGTTTGCCTTTCCCGCATTGCCCTTTACATAATTTTCCACCGCGTTGATAATATTCCCGTAATACCCTTTTTCTTCCGCTTCGGGCTTTACCTTTTTGTCCATTTTCTGCTTCAGTTCCGTGAAGGTTTTCCAGAGCACGTCCGTTTTTACCGGTTTGAGCACGTAATCCGAAACTCCGAATTTAAGCGCCTGCTGGGCATACTTAAAATCGGCGTAGCCGCTTAAGAAAACCACCTTAACCTCCGGGTACTCCCGGTAAAGAATCTCAGCCAGCTCCATTCCCGACATTACGGGCATGGATATATCCGTAAAAACAACGTCTACCGGATTTCTGCTCAGATATTCCAGAACCTCCTGTCCGTTTTCCGCTCTGGCAACAATCTGAAAACCCAGTTCTTTCCATGGATAAAAATCGCACAACCCCGACAACAGTTTTTTTTCGTCATCTGCAACCAGTAACCGATACATTCCGCTTCCTTCCGTATTTCCAAAAGCCTTCTGCGCTTTTGTTCTGCAATACTATCAGTTTAACCTTTGATTCCTGTTGCGGCAACTCCCTCGACAAAATATTTTTGCGCGCAGAAAAACAGTACAACCAAAGGAATAATACTTACCAGCGCCATTGCAATAATGTTGTTCCAGCTCACCGACATATTTACGTCCATTGACATCCGCAGTCCCAGCGCCAGAGGATATCTGCTTACATTATTAATATACAAAAGCGGACCAAAGAAATCGTTCCAGCTCCACATAAACTGGAAAATCATGGCAGAGAAAACTGCCGGCTTGGCCAACGGCATTACAATTTTAAAATACACCATAATACTGCTGCAGCCGTCCACATATGCCGACTCGTCCAGCTCTCTGGGCACCCCCCTGAAAAACTGAATAAACATAAAGATAAAAAAGGAGCCGCCCCCGAAAACACAGGGAATAATGAAAGGCAGGTACGTATCAAGCCACCCCATATCCCGGAACATAACATACCTCGGGATAATCATTACGGCATTGGGAAGCATCATGCAGCCCATCATAATCGCAAAAAAGAATCTCTTTCCCCAGAATTTGAATCTTGCAAACCCGAAAGCGACAAAAGATGCCGAGAGAACCGTAAACGCCACCATCGGCAGCACCATTAAAAACGTATTTTTGAAAAAGGTGGCGTAAGTATACTGTCCCGACCCTTTCCAGCCGTTTATATACCCGGAAAGCGTCCAGATTTCCGGAAAGAAGGATGCCTTAAAAACCTCGTCATTATTCTTGAAAGACGCAAACAGCATCCACACCAGCGGATAGAGCATGACAACTGCCACGATAATCAGAAGGCAATAACTGCCTATTTTCCCATACCGCCTTTTTCTGCTCATCAAAACTCACCCCCATCCTCGTAATATACCCATGCCGACGAAGACTTGAATACCAGCATGGACAGGCAGATAATAATAATGAACATAATCCAGGAGAGCGCGCTCGCGTACCCCATTTTATAATACTTAAACGCATCCGTGTACAACTTCATGCCCAGTACATAGGTGGATTTCATCGGTCCCCCTCCGGTAATGACGAAAGCCGACGTAAATTCCTGCAATGCATTTATCATCTGCATGATTAAGTTAAAGAAAAGGATAGACGTAATCATCGGAAGCGTTATCTTAAAAAAACAGTGAAACTTATTGGCTCCGTCAATAATCGCCGCTTCATATAAGGATGAGGGAACCTGCTTAAGCGCCGCCAGAAACAGCACCATGGAAGAGCCAAACTGCCATACGGACAAAACGCAAATCGTGCCAAGCGCCGTATCAGGGCTTCCAAGCCAGTCCCTGGGCCCTATTCCCAGATTTCCCAGAAGATTGTTGATTGCCCCGTCCCTCATAAACAGGATTTTCCATACCACTGCAATCGCTATACTTCCTCCCAGAATTGAGGGCAGGTAATAAAGCGTCCGAAACAATCCGATGCCCTTTAGCTTTTTGTTTAAAAGCATCGCAATCATCAGCGCAAACGCCAGCTTGCATGGCACCACTATAAGGGCATAAGTCGCCGTAACTTTCATTGACGGCCAAAATTCCAAATCCGATGTGAGTAATCTGACATAATTTGAGATTCCAACCAGCTTAGGCTCCTTCAGCATCGTATAATTTGTAAAGGAATAGTATAATGACTTGACGATGGGATACATCTGAAACCAGAGCAATCCAATAATCCAGGGAAGAATAAAAAATAACCCCTTATTTCGTTTTAATTTTTTTGCCATTCTTATTTTCCTCCATAAGACAGCTTTTCTTACTGCACGGGATGCATAAGATTTCTCCCATGCATCCCCTCGTGTAAATTCAAACTCTCCTGCTCTACTCCATATCGGCCTTAACCGTCGCCAGCATATCGCTCATCAGCTTATGCGCCTCTTCCGCTGCCGCTCTCGGGCTTTCGTACTGGCCATAAATCATTTTTTCTATCACTGCGTCAAAGGTATCCGTCACTTCTGTCGTATTGGGAACAACCAGCTCCGGCATACCGGGGTCTTCCACTGCAAGCGCTACCGCCTGGCTGGCCTGGGAACTAATCAGTCCGTTTTCCTCCAGAATCTGTCTTCCCTTTTCAGTGGGCGGAATCGAACGGCAGTCTTTCAATGCCAGGATTCCCGCTTCCTGATTAAACATAAAATCAAGGAACTTCATTGCCTCTCTCGGATGCTCGCAGTTGGAAGATACCACCAGTACCTGAGCCGGTCTTATCAGAACACCTGAATTTTCCGCTCCTTCAATGCGGGGATAAGGAAGAGAAACCGCATTGTCTTCCCACTGCTGCTGGTCCGCCGTTGACGACCAGTTCAGCCAGCAGCCCAGTTGGTCGTTATTCCATTTGGGATTATCCTGAGGCGCTCCTTTAAAAATCATGGATTCCTCATAAGGAATGATAACCTTGTCGTCGTACAGCTTCTTTGTATAGGCAAATGCCTCTTCCAGCTCGTCTACGGTTACGCCCAGTGTATAATCCTCATTGATGAGCTGACGGCTTGTCATCTGCATTAAATAAATACGGGTTGCGTAAAAAGCGATTCCGTTATCCATGTTGATAAAATAGCTTTCAGGGTCTGTCTCATTTACTTTCTTTCCCTGTTCATAAAAATCATCCCAGGTTATTACATCTGAAAAAGTGATTCCCGCCTTATCCATAACCGCCTTATTTGCCAGCAGGTTCAAAGCATTTGTTCCTGTGGGAAGAGATACCAGCTTGTCCGAATACACACAAAAGTCTTCCAGGAAATCTTCTGAGAAACCGTCCAGGGAAATGCAGTCTTCATAGTCTCTGATATTCACAAAAAAGTCCGGGTTCTGCGCCATAAAAGTCGCCATCCAGGGCTGGTCCATCTGCATAATGTCAGCTTCCGTCTGTCCTGAGAGAGAAGCCGACATTTTATCCTGATACCCGTCAAATCCGCCGTATTCCGCTTCTATCTTGATATTGGGGTTTTCCTTCTCGAAAGCCTCTATACATGCCAGCGTTGCCTCATGCCGGCTGTCGCCGCCCCACCAGGAAAATCGCAGCGTTACCTGCTCCTTTGAATCCTCGCCTGCTGCCTGCTGTGCCCCTTCCTGAACCTGTCCCTGCGCTTCATCCGTCTTCGGCTCCTGCTGCTTTTGGCATCCCGATAACAGCCCTGCCGCCAATACCGCTCCGGCCATCCATACCGCTAGTTTTTTTCCTCGTTTCATAAATTTCGCCCTCCGTTTTTTATTTGCTTCATTATAGCAATCCGGTATTAGAGCCACCAGTCACTCTGATTGATAAAAGGTATCATTTTCAGGGAAAAGCGCGTCGGACTTCTCTTTTTATCAGATAATGTATCATTTTTCCAGACCTGCTGTTCCATGTCTTCTATGTAAACAGGGCGGTGTCCGTTAAAAAATTACGAAAAAAGCACCCTCCGGAATTTTTCCGGAAAGGCGCGACTGCAACAAAATATTATATTCAATTATGTGTGCTCACCAGATATTGCTGAATCAGTTTACCTGCCCCCTAATCCAGCAAATACCCTTCTTTATACGAACATTCCAGATAGCTGGGATTCTGGTAATAGACATCCGACCTGAAATTGGAAATTTTATCACTGATAAAAGAAGTGAAAATTTTCATCAGCTCGCTGACCTCCTGCCCCGGCTGCGCACAATCTTCTATCATAATGCAATACAGCTTGCCAATGTCCATGAAACCGGGAATTGTATACTCGCAGTCTGTAATCGTGTCAAAGTCCCCCTGCGGAATACGATAATGGGCTATCACTTCATCGCTTACCTGCTCAAAAGAAAGACAGTGATTGACTTCCGCGTCCTGAAGCTGCTTTTTGATTCCCTGTTCACCTAAAGCCCTCACAACAATTCCCCGCCGGTTCTTTGTCTCGCGGGCAATGTATTCAATCAGTGAGCATACATAAAAGTAATCATTTTTTTCTTTTTCTGTCATTGATAACCTCGCTCCTGTTAAACGTCAGGCAATTTAATGCTGACAATGTGTGGAAACTGATTTCCTCACGCAACGTCTTTAACAAGAAGATAAATATCCTCCCCCGCTTTCTCCTCAAAATAACTCCTCAGAGCCATATTGGCGTCCCATTTTTCCTGCGGGTAGCTACCGTATCTTCTTTTAATATCCGTCATTCTCTCTTCCATGGAAACGACTCCCTCCGCTCCGGCCAGAGCATCGCAGAGCTGAATCAGCTTATCATAGTCGTCATAGACACAGGCCGCCAGCGAGGTGCGTATTTCCTCCTGCTGCTCTGCCGCAATATCCCAATTGCCGATATAGACATTGATATCGGGTACACTGAAAGAATGGGTAAGGCAAATCCTTGCCGCCTCGTCATAACCTAAATCCAGCATATACTTATATCCGTCATAAACATGCCCTAAATGCTTTACACCAAATTTACGTCCAATGTCATGTAAAAGTCCCAACACATATGCTTTTTCCTCATCCATATCAGGACAGGCCGCGGCAATTTTCTCTGCGCACATTGCCGCCACCCGGCTGTGGCTGCCCCATGGCCCCGGATTGCAGACCTCCGCTTCCTTTAATAACCGCTCCGCCTCTTCTCTTACAGGGTACATTTTTTATCCTCCTTAAACGCCTCTCTATTTCAAATATCTGTTCCTCGCCTATCTCCAGACAATAACCATTTATCTCAACTATATAACACACAGCACAACTTTTCCAGTACGAATAATAAATTATAATACACTCATATATTTTAGTTGGATTTTCTTCTTTAGCCAATAACATATACTCCTGAATTTTTTGACATCTTCCATAGCTTTTTGCGTAATCACTAAATCTGCTCCTGCCTAAAATGGTGGTTCCAGCCGCTATTGAAGTCAAAACCTCCATCCAGTGTCAACTTTGATTTCTTTTCAATATCTTCGGTGTCAATGGTGGGAATACTCCATTTTTCTGCCATTTTTTGTGTTATATCTTTCAAAAACTGATGTGTTTCTTCACATTGATAATAATAATCGGAATTATAATAGCACCAGCCCGCTGTCTGACTAACCCCGACATTAACTTTCAATCCTTCCTGATAGTTTGCATGATTTGCCATTCTTTGATTTTCTTTTGCAAACATTTCATAAACCTGGCTAATAATCTGTGCATTATCCTTTTCATCTGTTCCTGTTGTCCGGCGTGTTTGAGAAAGATATACTCTCATAGATGTACAGCACTCATTAAAATAATTTTCAATATCTTCTTTTCCCGCTTCTCCGGCATAGTAACTTTGCATATAACCTGCAATTTCCTTTTGCATCTCATATCCAAACTTATCTCCGAATATGCTTCCCGGCATACCTTTTACTTTCATAATGTCATTGTAGTTCTCCGATGTAAGAACAGATTCCCTTACGCATGAAAGCTCGACGCAATCTTGCAGATTGAGGTTGATTTTATTTTCGCATTTTTTCTGAAATTCTGCATTTTCCCTTTCAGATGCACCTACAATGTAATTTCCCGATGGAGAAAATACCAATGTTCCAATCATATCTTTCAAATTTATCATCTAATCCATTCTCCTTTACTGCGTTTTCTTGTTCCCTATGTTTCAACTTTAATTATTTCTACTGCTGTACTTGTTTCTATAAGTCGTCCTCCTGTCATTTTATTTAGAAATCAGTTTTGGTGAAACTCATACTCTCTATCGAAAAATTTTTCTTCTCTCATAACTTTTTCTGCGCGACTTACAGATTTTCTGCACGACTTACATTTTTTATATAGCAGCTTTCATATTTTCTTTGCCATCATCCAGTAAACATATATTTCTATGTGTTTAAAAAAAATTC
This sequence comes from uncultured Lachnospiraceae bacterium, assembly GCA_910577445.1. Classification (GTDB taxonomy): domain Bacteria; phylum Bacillota; class Clostridia; order Lachnospirales; family Lachnospiraceae; genus Suilimivivens. The sequence goes on from CAJTMZ010000021.1 coordinate 28,407, forward strand.
TGCTATGAACTTCCCCTCATTTTCCCGGAGTTTTAAGTTCCCGTCATATTTGTCAATACCCTTACGGACATTCAATAATCCTATACCTCTGTTTTCCCCTTTTTCAGATACCGGCATACCAGACCGCCACTTAACAGGGTTACAGTCATTCTTAATCGTCACTGACACTATTTCCTGAAATCTCTCTGCGGTCAAAACAATCTCCTTATCCTTTCTGTCCTGTATTGATTCACACGATTCCAGTGCATTATCTAAAAGATTACCGAAAATTGTAGTTATGTCTATGGCTTCCATAAAATCGAAACTGATACCGTCTAAATCTACAATAAAACTTATTTCGCTGTTTTCAATCTGTCTGACTTTATCCGAAAGAAGAATATCAAGGATTGCATTTCCAGTATATTTCGTTGGTATCAGCGGCTTTAGGATACTCCCTATCTGCTCTGCATACTTTATTGTTTCCTCTGTATTTCCCGATACACAAAGCTCCTTAATTGCTTGTATGTGCCTGTTCGTATCATGTAATATCTGGATGGTCTGGTTATAGTTCTGTTCCTGCTGCAGGTAATAATCATACTGCAAGTTAGCCTGCTGTTCCAAAGCCCGCACTTTCATAACATAGGCTTTCTTTTCATCTGTTACTTTAATGAAATAAAGCAGATATAAGTCTGCCAATACAATACAGCACATATCTACTGCAAAAAGCCCATTATCCAAATCATGTAAAAGCCCACTCATAATCACAAGTGTATTGATAAAACTGTACAGGAAAAGTACAAGACAGGCAATATATTGCAGTTTGTTATGTATGACGGCATATTTTTTTATAAAGCCTCTGACCGCAATGTAATATAGGAAAATGACTGGAATTTTTGAAATAGTCACTTCTAAGCAAGTTACCATGACCGGGTTATCTATCTGTACTGCCGTTATCTGTAAAAGCCATTTGATAAGAATCACACCAAATGCTTCCGTAAAAGCTATAATGATTAAAAATGCTTCACATTCTGCAATCCGTTTAACACTATTTGTGCTGTTTTCAAAATAAAGTACCCTTGCTCCAATAGCGACCAACATAAGCCATGCGGATAGGTTCAGTATCGGTATATTCAAAAGATTCAGTATCGTCATTATCAAAGTTGTTCCCACGACTGATAAGATATAAATAAATTTTTTCTGATATGACCTTTGATACCTTTCGTCCATAAATTGAAATACAATATAGGCTACAATAAAACAGGAAAGCATAGCGCAAAACATAATCAAAAATTTTTCCATTTTCCACACCTTTATTTCCCATGAAAATAGGTATTCATCTTTTCTTTAAAATCAGATACACGTTTTTGCGTCAACAGTAATTCCTCTCCATTGTCAAGGTAAATTGTATAGCCTTTCAGCCTTTTTATATGTGACAGATTTACAATACTTCCCCGACAGTTTACAGCAAATCCATAATTTTCTAACTGTTCTGAAAGCCTTTCAAAGACACACGCATAAAAATACACTTTGTTTTCTAAAACAATAGCTATTTCCCGTTGCAATTTTACATATACGCAGTACAGAATATCCTTTACCTTTAGCCGGACAATGGGTATTATGTTCCCGTCACCGTCTCGCACATTCTTAAAAATGATTTCTTCGTTCTGTTTATGTTCTTTTGGGTTTTGCACATACTCTATTATCTGTTCTCTTAACTCTGCTTTATCAAGAGGTTTTACCAGAAAAGAAAAAGCATGGACTTTGTTGATTGCCTGTCTGCAATAATCTTCATAACTGGTAGCATAAATCAATGCAAATTCCCCGAATTTGTTTTTCAGTTCCTTTCCTAAATCAATTCCGTTACATTCCGGCATGATAATATCCAATATACCAATATCTATTTTTATCTGCTTCTTTAACATATCATGGGGAGACTGAAAAACGGATAAATGATATTCCTGTTTTATCTCTGAACATATTTCATGCAGTATCTTAGTGATTGCTTTTAAGTCCGTTTCGCTATCATCACAAACAGCTATTTCCAACATGAACGGCACCTCCAATTATTCATATCCGTTTATAGAATTTGCAGATATAGTCATTCTTTATTTCGGAATAATTGGATAGTTTTCTTAATGCTGTTTTATTTATTTTTCTCCGTCATCGATATTCGTGGAAATATGCATAACAGCCTATTGCGGCATGGAAAATTTTGATAACCAAAACCGGTCAGAGACAGGCTTCCCCGCCTCTGACCGGTTATTTTTATTACAATTATCGCTCCAGCTCCCATATATGTTTGTCCCGCCTGAAATAGAGGCACACCAAAATCCCCGCAAAGGCAATCACAAAGAAAAGCAGCGCCGCACCCGAGCCTTTTCCGCTTCCAAACAGACGAACGAGTATACTCCCGTCTTTCTGAAGCGCCATCACCGGCTCAAAAACCTTATCGACCAGAAATCCTCCCAGAAAATAGCCGATAGGGATTGTGAAAAACTGCAGGGAGTTTCTCACGGAATAGACCCGCCCCTGCATCCTGACCGGAATATGCAGCCGCATAATCGCCTCAAGGTTCGTGCTCATCAGCGGGATAGCAATCCAGCCAAGGAACCCTCCGATACACCAGACGAAAGGCGTCCTGCCAAAAGCAAGAATAAAATTCTCAAAGCTCATGGAAAACAGCAGGCAGTTGCAAATCACCCGTACTCTGCTTCTTGGCGTCTTTACAAAGGACGCCAGTATACTGCCCAGAAGCGTGGTAACTCCGATTACCGCGTTGACCAGCCCAAGGGCCTGCTCGCTTCCGCCGTCCCGGGAAAGAAGCATGGCCGGAAAGGCCGCTTCATAAATGGACGCCACCAGATTGATTGCGGCAAGAAACAAAATCAAATCGAAAATGCCTCTTTCTTTTATAAGATATCCGATTCCTTCTTTTACCGACGTCAATAATTTATCCTGTTTTTGAGAATCCTCACTGCTCTCGGGAATTTTTACCGCAAAGGCAAGCACCGCAAAAGCAACGCCAAAGGAAAGCAAATCGAAAGCCACAATGGCTCCCATTCCGGCAATTCCCAGAATGGCCGTTGCAATAACCGGCTTTAAAATGGTATTGAGCGAATTGGAAAAATACTTAAGTCCGCCTATCTTCTGGTAATACTTTTCAGGCAGAATCCTTGTCACCGCTACCTCTGAGGCCGGCTGCTGCACCGTGTTCATCAGTCCGTTGACCGCGTTGATTACGTACAAATGCCATATTTCCAGCGCGTCAAAATGTAACAGCGCCAGCATGGCAACGGTCGTCAGCGCCGCCACCGTATCGCAGATAAGCATCGTCGCTTTTTTATTCCACTTGTCGCTGAGCGCTCCCGCGAAAATACTGAGCAGCACATAGGGCGCGTACGAACATATCATAAGCATGGACGTGGCCAGCGCGGAACCCTTTTGGGTATACGACCAGATTACCAGCGCATAGCTTGTCATTCCGCTCCCAAGGCCGGAAAACGCCTGGGTAATCCACAGCAGTAAAAAGTTTCTCATTTCATAAATTTCTGTTTTTAAATTTTTCATAGACTTTGCTCCTTAACATTATCCTAATGATGTTTTTGTTTCACCTGATAATCCGCAAAGTCTCAGGATAGTTATCCTGCTCCATGCCGTCCTATCCTAAAAGACCTTGCATGGAGCTGCTGCAATGCAAAGCATACCGCTCTCTCCTCTCCGTGCCCTTTTGACAGCGTTTTCATCGAATGAGTAAAGCCGCCCGGACAACTTTCTGATTTTTCTTGATTATAACAAATCGCCGGCGGTATAGCCAGCGGTAAATTTACTGTACAAAGCACTGCACAAAAGCGCTTGCCCGAAGTATATTTCCAAAACGTTGGGCTTATCTTGACATTTCATCTTTATCCGGTATAATAAGTATAACTATTCATACTTTTCATACAGGAGCCTTTTCTATGAACACACCAAAAGGAAAAAACGCCTGGACCGTAAAAATCGGTGAAAAAGGGCAATTCGTCATCCCTAAAGAAGCAAGGGAAATGTTCGGCCTCCATCCGGGCGACACAATTCTGGTGCTGGGGGATATCGAAAAAGGAATCGCCATACCGCCCAAATCCATGATGGACAAATATATTTCCATGATTTTCGGGGAAATGTCTATGGGGGAAACCGCCCCTGAAAAGGAGAACGACAGTGAGTAGAATTGTATTTTTCTGCATCCCGGCCCACGGCCACACCAACCCTACTCTGGGAGTTGTCAGGGAGCTGGCCCTGCGCGGCCATCAGGTACGTTATTACTCCTATGACGCCTTTCGGGAAAAGATTGAACAGGCTGGGGCGGAATTTGTCTCCTGCGATAAATATGATATCACGCAGCAGATGTCCCGCCCGGAATCCGGCCCAGGCGCAGCACAAAGGAAACCGGGGACGGCACTGCAGGCGCCGGATTCCCAAGACGCCGCCAGAATCGGAAAAGACCTTGCGTTTTCCACAAAGCTATTGGTGGACACCACTCTGGCTCTGGACGATATGGTCTGCAGGGATATGGCTCTTTTCAGGCCGGACTGTATCGTTGCGGATTCTATGGCAGTATGGGGAAAGGCCGTTGCGTTAAAGCTGGGCATTCCCTTTGTCTCCTCTACCACCACCTTTGCTTTCAATCAATATTCGGCAAAAATTATGAAGCAAAGTTTCAGGGAAATGACAAACATGCTCCTTTCCATGCCCAAAATAAACAGGGAATTGAAGCGGCTCCGGGACGTGGGATACCCCATAAAAAGCATTCTTGATATTCTTCAAAACGACAACCAGACTAACACCATCGTCTACACATCGCCGGAATTTCAGCCCTGCGCCGATACCTTTTCCGACAGATACGCCTTTGTAGGGCCTTCCATCCGCCCCCCATCCTTCAGGATAAAGAAAGAAAAAAGCCGGCTTGTCTATATTTCCATGGGAACCGTCAACAACAATTTGCCGAAGTTTTATCGGAACTGCATTTCCGCCCTTGGCGGCACGGATATTCAGGTGATAATGTCCGTTGGAAGTTGCCTGGATACAAGAAAATTGGGGTCCCTGCCGGAAAACATTTCCATCTTTGAAAGCGTGGACCAGATTGCCGTGCTCTCTGCGGCGGACGCGTTTTTATCCCACTGCGGAATGAACAGCGTAAGCGAAAGTCTGTATTATCAGGTTCCCCTTATTATGCATCCCCTCACCTCCGAACAAAAGGGCGTGGCCGCAAGGACGGCCCAGTTAGGGGCGGGGCTTCTTCTGAAAAAAGAAAGCCCGGCGCAAATCCGCAGGGCTGTAGACTATATGCTGTCAAATCCGTCTTACCGGAAAAACGCCGCCAAAATCTCCGACAGTTTTAAAAGATGCGGCGGCGCAAAAAGCGCGGCGGATAAAATTCTTAAGGCGTGCGCCGTTTGAGCTCCAAAATCTCTCTGCCCAAACGGCGCTTTCACCATTTACATTTCCGAAAGCGCCGTCGTTTTACATCTCATATATTTTCTCAAAATAGTCGTTCATTCTGGCAAGCACCCGAATCACAACCTCGATTTCCTGCTCGCTTACCCCGTCCTTAATCCGGGCAATCATATCTCTGTGAAAGGTCTGGTGGTGATAGTATGCCTTTTTTCCCTTTTCCGTGAGGGATACAAAAACCACGCGCTTATCCTTTTCCCCCCGCTCCCTTGTCACGTATCCTTTATCGAAAAGGCCGTCGACAGATTTTGTCAGCGTTCCCGTGGTAACGGCCATCAGCTTTGCCACGGTGGACATCATCTTGGGTTCTTCCACTCCGATTGCTTCAATGACATGCATGTCATTTACGCTGATATCCTTAAATTCCGGTGAAATCAGATACTTTTCTTCAATCTCCATAATATTTTTGAAATGCTTAACCAGAAGCTGATTCAGCGTCTGCTCCGTAATATCCTTTTTTTCCATTTTCTGCTCCATTCCTGCCTTATGCGGACAAATCTGACCCGGATACTTGCGAAGCGCCGCCTCCGGCTTCCTGCCGCCAATGCGCCGAAATGGCGATACGCCAAAGCCGGCGTTTTTCTTTACCAGGTAAGCGCCGACGCTCCCCAGGTCAGTCCCGCTCCAAATCCTGCAAGCACGATTTTATTTCCTCTTTGTATCATACCACGGCGATTGACGAAATCCAACAAAATCGGAATGCTTCCCGCGGAAATATTTCCGCACGTCTGCAAATTCATGGGAATCTTTTCCATGGGGATTTTGAGGCGTTTCGAAACAGACTGGAGAATTCGGATATTCGCCTGATGAAGAATGAAAAGGTCAACCTCGTCCACTGAAATTCCCGCCCGCTCCGTGGCCTTTAAAATGGCCTCCGGCACTGTCCGCACGGCAAATTTATAAACCTCCTGCCCGTCCATGGACACATAGGACAAATCCTTTGTATTGCTCACGTAAGGGTTGTTGTTCTTTCTGTCCTCGCACATAAGAACCTCTCCCCTCGCCCCGTCGGAGCCCTGCACACTGCCCAGAATCCCGAACTCGCTGTCGGCTCTCACCACCGCGGCCCCGGCTCCGTCGCCGAAGAGCACGCAGGTGGAACGGTCGTTCCAGTCCATGAGTTTTGACAGGATTTCTCCGCCCACCACAAGGATTTTCTCATACTGCCCGCTTTTTATATAAGCGTCCGCCGTCTGCAGCGCAAAAATAAAACCCGAGCAGGCAGCGTTGATATCGAAAGCCACCGCCCTTTCCGCCGAAAGTTCACGCTGCAGTTCGCAGGCAAGGGATGGCAGCAGTTTATCCGCCGAAAGGGTGGCCGCCAGAATCATATCCAGCTCCGCAGCCTCCATCCCGGCTTCTGAAAGAGCCTGCCTTGCCGCCCTGGCCGCAAGAGCGGTAAGGCTCTCCTCCACGGCAAGGTGCCTGGAACAGATTCCCGTCCGGCTCCTTATCCATTCGTCGGAGGTATCCATAATTTTACTTAATTCGTCGTTGGTCACTTCCCGTCTCGGAAGCGCACTTCCGGTACCGCATATTCTGGCTCTCATTCCTCTCCTCATTTCCGCGCCGCCTTCTGCGCTTTCACCTTTTTGCAACTGCCTTTATCCGAAACTCCCGCCTTAAAAGCGGCGGAACCTTTCGTAACGCTGCCGGGCCAGCTCTTCCCCGCTCATACTCTCGCAACTTTTCAGAAATTCCCGCATGTGGTACTTCATAAACATGGAAATATCATGCAGCGATTTGCCATCCGCCTGCCCGTATTCGGGAATCACCTTTTCCACCACCTTAAGTCCCAGCAAATCCTGCGCCGTGATTTTCATAATCCCGGCGGCCTCCCTGGCACGCTTTCCGTCCTTCCACAGAATTGAGGCAAAACCTTCCGGGGAAAGAACCGAATAGGTGGCATTTTCCATCATCCAAACCTGGTTTCCCACGGCCAGCGCCAGCGCGCCACCGCTTCCTCCCTCGCCAATCATCAGACACAGCACCGGCACCTTAAGCGCCGACATTTCAAACAGGTTCCGGGCAATGGCCTCTCCCTGTCCTTCTTCTTCCGCTTCCAGTCCGCAGAACGCGCCGGAGGTGTTGACAAAGGTAATAATCGGCCGGCCGAATTTTTCCGCCTGCTTCATCAGGCGGAGGGCTTTCCGGTATCCCTCGGGAGAGGGCATTCCGTAATTGCGCCGGACGCAGTCCTTCATATCGCTCCCTTTATGAATCCCGATTACCGTGACGGGCTGGCCGCTTAAACTTGCCACACCGCCCACCACCGCCGAATCGTCCCCATGGCATCTGTCGCCGTGGAGTTCTAAAAAATCGTCGAATATTTTTTGGATATAATCCATGCAGGAGGGCCGCTGGGCGCTCCTCGCGGCTTTCACCTTTTCCCATGCGGTCAGGGTTTTTCCCTTCACTTCCCTCTCCCGCATCAGCTCGCTGGGCTGGAAACTAAAGTCCGTTCCCGGAAGAAAGCCCGCATATCCGCCTTTATTTCGGTGCATTCTCAGTATTTTATATAAGGTTCTCTTTAAATCCGCTCTCTCCACGATAGCGTCCACAAATCCGTGAGAAAGCTGGAATTCCGCTCTCTGAAAGCCCTCCGGCAGTTTTTGCCCGATGGTCTGCTCAATCACCCTTGGCCCCGCAAAGCCAATCAACGCCCCCGGCTCCGCCAGAATGATGTCGCCTAACATGGCAAAGCTTGCCGTCACTCCCCCCGTGGTGGGGTCGGTCAGAACCGGCACATACAAAAGCCCTGCTTCGGAATGCTTCTTTAACGCGGCTGCGGTTTTGGCCATCTGCATCAGGGAAATCATCCCCTCCTGCATTCTCGCGCCGCCGGAACAGCAAAACAGGATAACCGGAAGCCGCATCTGCGTGGCTTTTTCCACCGCGGCCGCAATCCGCTCTCCCACCACATGGCCCATGCTGCCCATAAGGAATCTAGCGTCACAGACACCAAGCACTGCCGCTTCCCCGTAGATTCTAGCTCTGCCTATGGTTACGCCTTCGGACAGGCCGGTCTTTTCCCTGACGGCTTTCAGCTTCTCCATGTAGCCCGGAAAGTCCAGCGGATTTTCCGCCTCCGTATTCTGGAACCATGGCGTAAAGCTCCATTTATCCGCCACCATCTTAATCCGGTTGCCGGTACGCACCCGGAAATACCCGCCGCAATCCCCGCAGACATATTTATTTTCCACTACTTCGGATTTTACCTGTCTTTTTTTGCAGAAAGGGCATTCCATCGTCTCCGGCGAGACGGACGGCTCCGGGGACTCTTCTTTTTCGCTCCGCCCGCTTAAATCCTCCGACGATTCCCGGCTTTGCCGCATTTCCCGGAGATTTATGTAAAACCGGCCGTTAAAGCGTTTCCTTGCGCCTCTTTCGTTTTCGCTGTCTGTGGTAATGAATTTCTTCTTTACAAATATAGGCGCCATAACTTATTCCCCGCTTCCAACTGCAAATGTCAGCTCTGCGAACGCTACCGGTTTTCCGTCCACCTTCGCCGTTCCCTTGCCGATTCCTATCGGTCCTTTTTCTTTGATAATTTCAAGCTCTAAGATAAGGACGTCGCCGGGAACTACTTTGCGTTTGAATTTTGCATTATTGATTCCGGCAAAATATGCCGTTTTGCCCTTGTTTTCCGGTCTGCTTAAAATCGCCGCCGCTCCCGCCTGCGCCATGGCTTCGATAATCAGCACACCCGGCATCACTGGCTCGCCGGGAAAATGGCCGGCAAAATAAGGCTCGTTATAGCTGACGCACTTTTTGGCGACGGCCCTTACGCCCGGCTCCAACTCCTCAATGGCGTCAATCAAAAGAAAAGGCTGCCTGTGAGGTATGATTTCCATAATCTGTTTTATATCCATATATGACATTGCTTTACGCCTCGTTTCTTCCTTATGTTTCCGTTGATGCGCTTATTTTCCGCCCTGTTCCCCGGTATACTTCGCAAGAACCAGGCTTGCGTTATGTCCGCCGAATCCCAGAGAATTGCTCAGCGCATACCGGAAGTCTCCCTTTACCGGCTCTTTCAGGTAATCAAGGTCAAGCTCCTCGTCCGGCGTGGTATAGCCCACCGTCTGATGCAAAAAGCCTTCCTCCAGTTCTTTTACGCAGGTTACAAACTCAATGGCTCCCGCCGCGCCCAGCAGGTGCCCCACCATGGATTTGGTGGAATTGATTTTGAGATTCTTTGCATGAGAACCGAAAGCAAGCTTAATGGCTCTTGTCTCAAACAAATCGTTGTGGTGGGTGCCGGTGCCGTGGGCATTGATATAAAGAATATCCTCCGGCTTAAGCCCGGCGTCCTTTATAGCGTTTTCCATAGCCCTTGCCGCCCCTGCTCCTGATTCCTCAGGAGAGGTAATGTGATACGCGTCGGAGGCGCAGCCGTAGCCTGCGATTTCCCCGTAGATTTTAACCCCCCGCGCAAGGGCGTGGGACAGCTCTTCCAGAACCACCACCGCCGCGCCTTCGCCCATCACAAACCCGCTTCTTCTTTTGTCAAAAGGAAGGGAACACTCGTCCGGGTTATCTACGGTAGAAAGCGCTGTAAGAGCCGTAAATCCGGCAATTCCAACCGGTGTGATACAGCCTTCCGTTCCTCCGGCTACCATGACGTCCGCTTCCCCGTACTGGATGGCGCGATATGCTTCCCCGATGGTGTTGGTTCCTGTGGCGCAGGCCGTCACAGAGTTAATACTTTTTCCTTTCAGCCCGAACTGAATGGATACGTTTCCCGCCGCCATATTGCTAATCATAAGGGGAACCATCAGCGGATTAATCCGGTTCGGCCCCTTTTCAAGAAGCTTTGTATGCTCCCGCTCCATTGCCTGTAAGCTTCCAATGCCGGAGCCGATGGCGCAGCCCACGAGATAGGGGTCTTCCTTTTCCATGGAAAGGCCGGAATCCGCAAGAGCCTCCGCCGCTGCCGCCACCGCATACTGGGAAAAAACCTCCATACGCTTTGCGGCCTTAAAATCCATATATTCTTTGGCGTCAAAGCCCTTTACCTCCGCGGCAATTTTACATTTATATTCAGATACATCAAACTTTGTAATCGGTGCGAACCCGTGCTTTCCTTCCTTTACGGCGTTCCAAAATTCCGCTGTGCCAAGCCCAACCGGCGTAATCGCACCCATTCCCGTTACAACCACTCTCCTGCTCATATAAGACCATGCCTTTCCCGCAGCCTGCCTTTTCACATGCCGCCAAACTCTTCCTTCATCCCAACATTATGCTGCTCTTTAACCGCGCTAGATTGTCATCCCGCCGTCCACCGCAAAAACCTGCCCGGTGATATAATCCGATTTGCCGGAGGCCAGAAAAACCGCCATGTTGGCAATATCCTTTGGCTCGCCGATTCTTTTCATCGGAATATTTTCCTGCAGCTTTTCCCTTGCCGCCCCGGGCAGAGACGCCGTCATATCCGTGTCGATAAATCCGGGCGCGATTGCGTTGACGCAAATCCCACGGGACGCCAGCTCTCTGGCCGCGCTCTTTGTAAGGCCGATTACGCCCGCCTTGCTGGCGGAATAATTTGCCTGTCCCGGATTTCCCATAATGCCGGAAACCGAGGATAAATTGATAATCTTACCGCTTCTCTGTTTTAAAAACCAGCGGGTCATATGGCGAATCGTGTTAAACGCGCCTTTCAGATTCGTGTCTATCACCCTGTCAAAATCCTCCTCCGACATTTTTGCCAGAAGTCCGTCCCGGGTAATGCCCGCGTTGTTTACCAGAATATCAATCCGTCCGTATTTTTGAATCAGTTCCTGTATCATTTCCCCGCAGGCGGCAAAATCGGAGACGTCGCACCTGTAAGCTTCCCCGCTTCCCCCGCCGGCGTTTATTTCTTCCGCCAGCGCCTCTGCTTTTTCTTTTGAGCCGCAGTAATTTACAATGACTGCCGCGCCCTCTTTTGCAAAGGCTCTGGCAATCTCCGCGCCGATTCCCCGTCCGGCCCCTGTCACAAGGGCAACCTTACCTGTCAGCATATTTTTCAAAATCCTCCAGTTTATCAATGTTAAATACCGATACTTCCCTGTTAATCTTGCGCATAAATCCCGAAAGGCTTTTCCCCGGCCCGATTTCCACAAAGGTATCCGCTCCGTCTGCAATCAGCCGTTCGATGCTCTGCTGCCAGCGGACGCTGGAAGCAATCTGCCGCTCAAGCAGGGGCTTTACTTCACATGCCTCTGTCACATAGCCGGCGGTCACATTTGCCACATAGGGAAGAAACTCCCCGGCAATTTCAACCTCCCTAAGCGCTTCCCCAAGCTGTTCTCCCGCATGGGCAAGCATCGGGGAATGAAAAGGGCCGCTCACGTTAAGGGGAATGATGCGCTTTGCCCCGGCCTCCTTTAAGGCAAGCCCCGCCGCGTCCACAGCCGTCTTTTCTCCCGTAATGACAATCTGGCCCGGGCAGTTGTAATTGGCAATGGAAACCATTCCCTGCGTTTCCTCACAGACCTTCTCAATAGCGGCGGCCTCAAGCCCCAGCACCGCGCTCATGGCTCCCCCTGTGGGCACGGCGTTCTGCATATAGATTCCTCTTTTGCGCACCACCGAAAACGCGTCTCTCATGCCCATGACGCCGGAGGCAATCAGCGCGCCGTATTCCCCAAGGCTTAACCCCGCCGTCACGTCCGGCATAAAACCGTTTTCCTTAAGCAGCGCGTAAATTGCCGCTTCCGTTGCCAGCATGGCAATCTGTGTGTATTCCGTTATAGGCAGTTTGTCGTTTTCCTCAAAACAAATCTCCGCCACATTAAGCCCTGCTGCTTCCCCGGCCAGCTCGTAAACCTGCCGGCATACCGGAAACTTCTCGTAAAACTCCTTACCCATTCCTATGTACTGCGAACCCTGTCCCGGGAACATAAAAACTACTTTTGACATAACAGTTTCTCCGCCTCCGTCATAATTTCCTCTATGATTTCCCGGCAGGTCTGCTCTTTTTTCACCATTCCCGCAATCTGACCCGCCATAAGGCTTCCGTTTACCACGTCGCCCTCCATCACCGCCTTGCGCAAAGAGCCTAAGGTCAGCATTTCAAGCTCTTCCAGCCCTACGCCTTCCGCTTCCATGCGGAGATACTCTCTGGTCATCTTATTGCGGAGTACCCGGATTGGATGGCCTGTGCTTCTTCCGGTCACCTCGGAATCGATATCCTTCGCCTTAATCACCCGCTCCTTATAATTGGCATGGACAATGGATTCCTTTGCCACAATAAAGCGGGTTCCCATCTGAACCGCCTTTGCTCCCAGCATCAAAGCCGCCGCAAAGCCTCTTCCGTCGCCGATTCCCCCCGCTGCAATTACGGGAATCTTTACCGCGTCCGCCACCTGTGGCACCAGTGTCATGGTGGTGGCGCTGCCGATATGGCCGCCGGATTCCGTTCCCTCCGCAACCACGGCGTCCGCCCCGGCCTTTTCCATCATCCTTGCCATCGCCACGCTTGCCACCACCGGAATTACCCTGATGCCGGCTTCTTTCCACATTTCCATATAAGCCGCCGGGTTACCGGCTCCTGTAGTAACCGCCTTTACCTTTTCCTCGGCAACTACCTTTGCAACCTCCGGCGCGCTTGGACTCATCAGCATTACATTGACGCCAAAGGGCTTATCCGTCAGCTCTCTTACTTTATGAATCTGC
>CAJTMZ010000022.1:0-16721 GCA_910577445.1 uncultured Lachnospiraceae bacterium
AATGTCCACAGCGGTCTTTCCTGTCTGGCCGTTTACCGTGGCGTAGGCCACGCGGCCGTCTTTTTGGTAGGACATGAACCAGACCGGGTACATAACGCGTTTTGGCGGTTCGCACCAGGTATGGAATATATTGGTCATTTTAAAATTATTTTTGCCCTCCGGCATGCCGATTCCGGAGAAAGCCGGCGTTTTTCTGACATGTTTAAAGCTGGTGGAGTTGGCAAGGGTTACGGCGTCGTTTTTATATAAATCACTGGCCACATCGGCGGTATCCGCATAAAAACCGCTTAAGAAAGAAGGCGTAAACTCCTTTAGCTCCCCGGTGTAAAAAGGCGCAATCCTCTCGCTGATGTTGTCGGAAAAGGAGGAGGAAGCGTCGTAGGTCAGATGCTGATAGGAGGCATCGATATCTCCAATCAAATCGTAATAGTCTGTGTAACGGTAATTTCCTCTGGTGTAGGATTTTTCCCCGTTTAGGGTAACCGGCCCCTGCTGGCTGATGCTGTAACTCCAGTAGGGCATATAGATTCCGCGGAAGCTGTCGATGCATTTTTCGTCCGTCAGCTCCCGGGGCGCAAAGGGCGCGCGTTTTATCCGGTTTAAGTATGCCTTTTTGCATGCGTCTTTGCTCTGCTTAAAAGGAATGATGTGGACGGGACGGTTCTCCTGGCTGATGCGGCTTGAAAGAATTGTGGATGCGCCGCAAAAGCTGCAAAATTCGGCGGCGGAGTTATCCGTGCTGAGAATTTCGCCGCCGCATTGCGGGCAGGTAAAAACGGTAACGTCAAACATTTCGCTTTCCACAGCGTCGCTTTCTTTTGTTACCTGATACGGGTCATAAGTGGTAAGGCAGTAATCGCATTTTAACTTTTGGGAATCAATATCAAATTTCAGATTACCGCCGCAGTTTTGGCATTCGTACAAAGTAATCCCCCCTTCTTTCTCTATTATATGGTGGGATGGATTATGCCGTCAACCGGTTTTAAAGCAGCGCCCCTGAAAGGTTTTTCGCTCGCGCATCAGGCGGTGAAGCGTGTTGAGCACCTTTTTCTTGTTGCCGCTCCAGGCCGGGGCAATCAGGATGCGTTTAGGGCCGTCGCCGGTAACGCGGTGAACGACGGTGTCGGGGGACAAGCGCTCCAGACAGGCAATAAGGATATCCGTATATTCCGTTTCCGTAAGGACAGAAAAATATCCTTTCCTGTAGTCGTCGGCCAAATCAGTGCCTTCCAGAACGTGAAGAAGCTGGAGTTTGATTCCGAAAAGGTTCTGGGAGTTCAGATAATCTATGGTTTCCAGCATCTGCCCGTTGTCCTCACCTGGAAGCCCTAAAATAACATGGGTGATTATCGGAAGCCGAATGGCATGCAGGTTTTTTACGGCCTGCTCAAAGCAGGAGAGGGGATATCCCCTTCGGATGTATGCTGCAGTTTTTTCATGGATAGTCTGAAGCCCAAGCTCTATCCAGATGAATTTGTCCGGGTATCGCTCTTTCAGGGCGGCAAGAAGTTCCAGTACCCGTGGCGGCAGGCAGTCCGGGCGGGTAGCGATGGAAATGCCAAGCACGAAAGGAGTTTCCATCGCTTCGGTAAAAATCCGCTCCAGATAGGGCAGGGGAGCGTAAGTGTTGGTATACGCCTGAAAATAAGCAATAATGCAGGGACGGAGAAGCTGTGTCTGCATATGTGGTCCTGACAGTGTGGAATCTTCCAGCCGGGCAGAAATTTCCTTCACTGCCGGGAGCTTTTCCGCAATCAGTGCAAAACCTGCCTCTAGTTGGGCGGCGATATCGCCCTTTCCGGCGGCGTCTGTTGCAAATTCCCCGCTTCCGCCCGCACTGCAGAAAATACAACCCCGGGTGCTTAAGGCGCCGTCCCGGTTAGGGCAGGTCATATGGGCGTTCAGGGCGACCTTAAAGCATTTCCTGTGAAAGGTGTTTTTGCAGTAGGCGTCCAGAGAGTAGTAGGGCTTTCCCAGCCACTTTTCAGGAGGCTTAAGGGCTGTTGCCGATTGGCAGTTTGTGCGGTTTGCTGCATAGTCTGTCATAAAAATACCTCTTTCCCGTACGGAAGCGGAAGAATTTAAAGCGGCGCGTATTCAATGGTTCTTGCCCGGGTGCAGGCAGTTAAGTCCTTTTCCGTCAGGGCAAAAAGGGGATGGAGCTCCTCTGGCGCGTCGATGACAAGGACGTTTATTTCATCGCGCATGGAAAGGTTATTTTCCGATTTTTCCCGCCGTATTCCGGTAAGAATCCGTTTCACGGCTTCTCCAAATTCCAGAAGACGTCTGTTTTCGTCTCCCTCTTTTAAGGAAGGAGCAAAACCGTACCGCGCCGTATTTTCCGGGGCGGGGCCGGCGTCCTTTGGCGTTGCGCCTTCCCAGTAAAGCAGATGAAGGGAGATTCCCTTTTCATACTGCCTGAAAAATTCCTGATAAATATGTTCCGTGATATGAGGGACATATATTGCATATAATTTCAGGATATTCAGCAGAGTAAAGTACAGCGCGCGCTGGCCGCTTTGCCGCTGCTTTTCACCATGGATATCGGGACGGTACAGGCGTTCCTTAACGATTTCAATGTAATTGTCGCAAAAATCTTTCCAGAAGAAATCATCGATTTCATTTCTGGCGGAGCCGATTTCATATTCGTTTAAAAGTGTCTGCGCATTTCGGACAACCTCCCGGGTGCGGGCGATAATCCATGAATCAATGGGCAGAAGGTCAGGCTCTGCCGCAGGGTCGATATCCTGTAAATGAGATAAGGAAAATTTGCAGGCGTTCCACAGCTTCGTGAGGAAGCGTCTTGCGGCGGCAAGGTCGTCCGGGGCGAAAAAAGTATCGGTACCCAGTTTTGCGCCGGCGGCCCAGTACCTCACAGCGTCGGCGGAATAAGCGCTTATCAGACCGGTGGGCGTAAGGTTGCTGTTATTTTTGGATTTGCTGATTTTCTCTCCTTTTCTGGCAAGCACAAAGCCGCTAATCATAATGTCCTTCCACGGAAGCTTTCCGGTGTGGTAGAGACTTCTTACGATGGTATAAAAGGTCCAGGTACGGATAATCTCGGAAGCCTGGCAGCGCACGCTCATGGGAACGAGGGGAACGCCTGACAACTCGTTAATCTGGGGTGTCACAGAGGAGGTTGCCCAGGTGTCAAAAACGGCGGTTTCCGGTATAAAGTCTTTACAGCCGCATTCACAGCTTCCCTCAAAAGGCATTTCAACAGGATTTACGGGGAGCTGCGAGGCGCTGGCAAAGACAGCCCTGCCGCAGCTTTTACAGTACCAGAGAGGGAAGGGAATGCCAAAGTAACGCTGACGGGAAATGCACCAGTCCCATTTTAAATTGGAAACCCATGCCAGATAGCGGTTTTTCATGTGGGCGGGATACCAGTTGATTTCGTCAGCCGCTTTCAGGAACCGTTCCTTTTCCGATAAAATATCAATGTACCACTGGCGGGAGGGGATGATTTCCGTTTCGCATCCGCAGCGTTCGTGGACGGCCAGTGTGTGAATGATTTTTTCCGATTTCAAAAGGAGCCCTCTTTCGGAGAGCAGCGCGACGATTTTTTCTCTTGCCGCAAGGGTTTCCATGCCCCCAAGAAAAGGAACGCTGCCGTCGATGGTTCCGTCGGGCAGAATAATTTTGCGGTAGGGAAGAGCGTACTTTTCCGCCCATTCAGCGTCGGTGCTGTCGCCGAAGGTAGCGCACATTACGACGCCGGTTCCCTTGTCCATGCTGACTTTTTCGTCGGCCATGACGGGAATCTCATAATCGTAAAGCGGAACAAGGGCGGTTTTTCCGATATATTTCCGATACCGCCCGTCCTCCGGGTTGACAAACAGGCAGACGCATCCGTAGAGAAGCTCGGGGCGGGTGGTGGCAACCAAAATGGTTTCATTTTCCGCTATAAAAGGGAGGTAGTGGAAGGCGGATTCCACATCCCGGGTGTCAAGCTCCGCCTGCGCGATGGAGGTCTGGCAGTTTTTGCACCAGAGAACGGGAGACTGTCTGGAATATGCCTTGCCCTGTTTTACCAGATTCAAAAATAACTGCTGCGACAGTTTTTGAACCTCGGGACTTATGGTGGTATACTGCAGCGACCAGTCAACGGAAAAGCCCAGGGACTTCCACATATCCCGAAATTCCTCCTCATATCGTCCGGTAACGGACATACATTCTTTCGTGAAAGCGCTGCGGGGCATGGATTTGGCCAGTATGTTTTTTTCCTTTTCAACCAGACGTTCAGTGGGAAGGCCGTTGTCGTCAAAGCCGAAGGGGTAAAATACATTGTATCCCTGCATTCTGCGGAATCTTGCGTTCATTTCCGCCTGGGCGTAAGAAAAAATATGGCCGATATGCAGACTGCCGCTGACGGTAGGGGGCGGTGTGTCGATGGAATAGACAGGGCCTTTTTTTTCGGGGGTAAATTTGTAAATCCGGTTTTGTTCCCAGAATGCCTGAATCTGTTTTTCAATGGTTTCAAAGTGATAGTGTTTTTCCATTTTCAATCATCTCCTTTATGTTTTTGACTGCAACTAAAAAAGCCCCAGAGCAATAGAGATTACTCTGGGGCGAACAAAGTCCGTGGTACCACCCAAATTCGGAAAGCATGAGCTTTCCGCGCTTAATCAATACGGGACAGACAGCGGGTATAACTTTACTGCAATCCGATATTGTTTTCCCTGTTACGGTGGAAATCCGGCGAAGGCTACTGGGAAATCCGCAGAGATTTCCTTTCGTTTCACAGCTCAGAGGTCACTTCCATACTTTCCTCAGAAAAGCTTGCACCAACCGCTTTCTCTCTGTGCATCGGAATGGGGCATAATCAGAAATGCCGGTTCTGGCATCGGGATACGCTCCGGTATGTACTCATCCTCGTCAAAGCCTTTGTCCTGTATAATTTTCGATAAGTCTACTATACCTTTTCTCAAATGTCAAGGGAAATTTTTCAGACAATATTTGGGGAAAATCGTATTTTGATTGCTAATATTGTGGAACGACCAAAATTTTCTATGCTTTTCACAGGATATTTGTTATACTCATTTTATAATTGTGTGATGGCATTCGGGGGTGCCGGAAAGGAGAATAATTATGTCCCAATTTGTAAAATTGAATCCGGAGCAGTTGGAAAAACTCCGGGAAGTAAATCCTATGATGATGTCTTACAACGTGGAATTTGCCGAGGTTACAGGAGGCACTTTCTGGAAGGCTTATACACCGGAACAGATTGCCGGAACGGAGGAGTTCCATGTAACGCCTACTTCCGAGGGTATTGCGGCAATGTATAAGGATTTGATGCAGGTTTATGCGCCGATTGACCTGTACAACGAAAAGCTCCGTTCGTTAGCGAAGGAATTTGGCCCGGTATGGGTGCGCGTTTCCGGAACATGGGCGACCAAAACCTATTATGATTTTGACGGTACGACAGGCGGGCAGGTACCGGAGGGATATCTGAATGTGCTGACGAAAGAGCAGTGGATTGGCGTGCTGGATTTTGTGAAAGCGATTGGCGCAAAGCTGATTGTCTCTGTGGCAAACTGTCCCGGACTCCACAGCGCAGAGGAACCCTGGCACCCGGCGGAGGCGGAAAAGCTGTTTTCCTTAAGCAAGGAATACGGCGTTCCCATTAACGCGGCGGAATTTGCCAATGAGCCTAATATGATGGAGGATACCGGTTTCCCGAAAGGATATACGCCCGAGCATTACCGCAGGGACCAGGATTTATTCTTTAGCTGGCTTCGCGCCAATTATCCGGACTGCATCTGTGTTGGCCCGAGTACGACCGGAGGAGATGACGTTGTTTTTGGAAAGGGCGACGGGAAATCCGGCGGTGTGGAACAGCTTGTACATAGCTGCGGATGCGCGGATTTGCTGGACGGCACGAAAGAGCCTCTGGATGTGTTCAGCTATCATTATTACAACGGTATCTCGGAGAGGCTTGCATCCGTTATGCCGGCCGGACACTGGATGGCGGAGGATGCAAACGGCGAGGCTTATCTGGCCACGGCGCCTAACTTTGCCCGTACCTATGCGCCCCTGCGCGACAAATATTGTCCCGGCGGGGAAATGTGGGTTACGGAGTCCGGCGACGCCGGCGGCGGCGGAAATACCTGGGCCTCCACCTATCTGGATGTGCCGCGTACCTTAAATGAGTTGGGCGGTTTTGCCTCCGTTACCAATGGAGTGATTTTCCATAATACACTGGCTTCTTCCGATTACGGCTTCCTGGCACGGGAGGTGTTCGACCCTCGCCCCAATTACTTTGCGGTGCTTTTATGGAACCGTCTGATGGGAAGTACGGTTTACGATTCCAAAGAGCCGATTCGCGAAGGCGCTCATGTGTACGCTCATTCACGTAAGGACGGAAAGGAAGGCGTTGTTTATCTTGTAATCAATAACTCCCTGACGGAAAGTACCAGCGTTGAACTGCCGAAAGACGCGCAGCGCTACACACTGGCCGGTGAAAACGGGAATATGCGTTCAACGGTGATGACCTTAAACGGAAAGCCTCTTGCTCTGGGAGAGAATAACTCTCTGCCCGGGATGGAGCCTGCTTTGCAGGCGGCAGGATGCGTAGAGCTTGCGCCGGGAACCTGTACGTTCTTCGTTATGTAATTTCCGAAAAAGCTTTTGTAATGCAATATCTGAAATAAATTTGAAGTGAAAAGGGGCTGCTGGAAAAAAGCGGCTCCTTTTTTGGAAAGCGGAGCGGGTGACAGATGCATTTTGTAGACGCAAAGGGAATTTTATCGGCAAAAAACGGCATGAACTTATACAGGGGCTGTACCCACGGCTGTATTTACTGCGACAGCCGCAGCAGATGCTACCAGATAAACCACGATTTCGAGGACATTGAGGTGAAGCAGAACGCGCCGGCGCTTTTGGAGGCGGCGCTCCGCTCCAAAAGGAAAAAGTGTATGATTGGCACCGGTTCCATGTGCGATTCCTATATGCACTGCGAGGAACAGCTCATGCTTACAAAAAGATGCCTTGCGCTGCTTGACCGCTATGGATTCGGGCTTGCCATTCAGACCAAGTCCGACAGGATTCTGCGGGATTTGGATTTGCTAAAAAGCATCCATCAAAAGGCAAAGTGCGTGGTGCAGATGACCCTTACCACTTATGACGAGGATTTATGCAAAATTCTGGAGCCGAAGGTGTGTACGACAAAAAGGCGTTTTGAGGTTTTGAAGATTCTGCAGGAAAACGGGATTCCGACGGTGGTGTGGTTTTCTCCCCTGCTGCCTTTTATCAACGACACGCGGGAAAATATGGAGGGGATTCTGGATTACTGCGTTCAGGCCGGGGTGTACGGCGTGATTTGCTTCGGAATCGGCGTGACCCTAAGGGAGGGCGACAGAGAATATTTTTACCGGAAACTGGACGAACATTTTCCGGGAATGCGGGAGAGATATCACAGAAAATACGGCTATGCCTATGAGGTGACAAGCGACAACAACAGGGAGCTAATGGGCAGGTTCCATGAAATCTGCAGGAAAAACAATATTGTAAGCGATGTGGATAAAATCTTTGCGTATCTACACGAATTTCCGGAGGATAAGGGGTATGAACAGCTCAGCCTGTTTTGAGGATAAACGTGTTTCTATGTGGAATATGTCCAAACTTCCCTTTCATAAACTGTAGCAATAACAATAACAGGTGCTTTTTATGAAGGGGTACATAGAAAAAATCAGACAGAAGATAAAGCTTTTCCCGCCGAGGAAAGAGGGAGAAAGCGGCGAGGAATACGCCAGGCAGAGGGCGATTCTGGGGCTGAAATACGGTGTGTTTGCGCTGACGGCCTTTGCCATATTAAGAGGGCTGATTGTGACGGCGGGGGAAAATGTGACGGTGACCAACAGCGTGGACGGAAGGGAGCTGCCCATTTACTGCGTGGATACGCCGGAAAAAAAGATTGCGCTCAGTTTTGACGCGGCTTGGGGAAATGAAGATACGCCCAAAATCCTGGAAATCCTGAAAAAACATGACATACACGTCACTTTTTTTATGACAGGGGGATGGGTGGAAAGCTATCCTGACGATGTAAAGGCTATTTTGGCAGCAGGCGCTTGTGCGATAATAATGACAGAACCCTTTTAAAAAAGGTATTGTCACTGGGAATGGAACAGTGTATACTATTCAGAATAGACAGACATTAATTTTGAGAGAAGTGGTTACGGTTGGACGATACAAAAACCCGAATTATTTTTGCAGCGATGAAGGCCGTGCGTCAGTATGGTCTGGAAGGAATGCGTATCCAGAACGTCAGTGACCTGGCGGAAATTTCACCCGGGGCATTGTACCGGTATTTTGACAGCAAAGACCAGTTGATAGTGGAGTGCTTCACATACGTGGACAGGCAGGTGGCGGAGATTTTCGAACATTTGAAGCTGAATCCGCTGACCATGATTGCCAATCCGTTAGAAGCGGTAAAAAGTCTCTGGCAGCCGTATTTCCGTTTTTGGGTGGCTCATCCGGACGAAACCGTTTTCTATCACCGGTTCAGGGACAGCGCCTTTTTTCCGAAATATGATAAGAGCAGGGATGTGACTTATTTTAATACCTTTATCGGCATGGTTCAGCTTTTTAAAAAGCTGTTTCCGAATCTGAACCAGATTAATCAGGATTTATTATGGCTCCACGTGCTTACGTCCACGGTTATGTATGCCAAATATGTGGTGGAGGGAACGCTTCCCGACAATCAGGAGACGGAAGATACGGTATTCCAATTACTGACGACCGGTTTATACGGTTATCTGAAGCCACAGAAAGATAAAAAGAAATAATCGCGCCGCATTGCGGCGTGAGCAATTATTGAGCGCGAAAAGCGCTTTTTTTGTGCCCGGAAAAAGATACCCTTTTTCTGACAGATAAAAACGGCAAATAAGACGCGCCGAAGCGGTTTTGAACAGGATAGAGGAAGCCGGGAATAGGGACAAACAGGGCGGGAATATACTGGTACAAACCATTGATTGGAATGAAAAGCCTTGGAGAAAGAAAAAGAAGCCGGGATTTCCTGTGAAAAAGAAGATTTCGGAAAAATACGGGATGTGGATATACGGGAGGTACAGCGGGAGACGCTGGCTGATATTCTGGAGATAAAAATAGACGAGAGCCTGAGCGATGAAGAAAAAAGAGAGGAGTTTATCAGGCAAATCAAAAATCCCTACCTCTACCGGCAGGGAGACTACGTCGTTAAACTGAGTTTTTCGGATACGGACGCAACGCTGACAGACCGGCTGAAGGAGTATATAGAACATGTGGCGGCCGACGGGCTCTGACGGCGGCCGGCTGATAACCGAATTGACGGAAAGAAGGGATTTGTCCGTGGAAGCGATTAACAAAACCAAATCCGGAAAGAAAAGTTACGCGGCGGCGGTGTATCTGCGCCTTTCCAAAGAGGACGGGGACGCCGGCCCCGGAAGCGGCAAGGGGGAGAGCAACAGCATCACCAACCAGAAACGCCTTATTTACGATTTTTTAAAGGGAAAGGAGGATATCCGCGTCTTTCAGGAATATGTGGACGACGGGTATACCGGCTCTGATTTTTGCCGGCCTTCTTTTCAGAAAATGATAAAGGATATAGAAGCGGGAAAGGTCAATCTTATTATTGTAAAGGACCTTTCCCGTTTTGGCAGAGAGTACATAGAGGCGGGGAGATATCTGCAGAAAATTTTCCCGGCGGCGGGGGTGCGTTTTATTGCCGTCACCGACCGTTATGATTCTCTTACAGCGGGCCAGACGGAGAAAAACATTGTCATACCGGTTAAGAATTTCGTCAACGACGCTTACAGCGCCGATTTGTCGGTGAAAATAAGAAGCCATCTTGAGAGCAAACGAAGAAACGGGGAATACACCGGGGCTTATGTTTCCTACGGTTTTATAAAGGACGGCGCCAACCACGGCAGGCTGATGCCCGACCCGGTGGCGGGGGAAAACATAAAGCGCATTTTCCGGTGGAAGTTGGAGGGCATGAGCAACAGACTGATAGCGGATAAGCTGAATACTCTGGGAATCCCCGCTCCGGCGGATTACAAGCGAAGCCTTGGCATCCGCTACAAAAGCGGCTTCCAGAAAAACCTTTATTCCAGATGGAGCCCGGCGGCGGTAGGGCGGATACTGTCCAATCCCCTGTGCAAAGGGCTGGTGGTGCAGGGAAAGCAGGAGCGTGTCAATCACAAGATTAAGAAGATGCGGGCAAGGCCAGAAACAGAACAGAGCCGTTTCTGGCAGGAGGATTTGGCGATAATCGGGGAAAAGGAGTTCGACGCCATGCAGGAACTGCTGAAAAAGGACGCCAGAACGGTTCCCGGGCGGGAGAAGGCATATCTTTTCAGCGGCCTGCTTTTCTGCCCGGACTGCGGCAGGCAGATGATACGCCGCAAGACCGTTTATCAGGGAAAGGAGACCGGCTTTTACATCTGTAAGACCTACAACGTGGAAAAAAGCTGCACCAGGCACAGTATCAGAGAAAATGAGCTTGCCGTGCTGATAACGGAGGCGGTAAGGGCGCAAATACGGCTGGCGGCGGAATGGGAGGAAGTTCTTTTGGCGGTAAAAGACGCGGAGAAAAAACAGGCAGAACGGGGGCAGGCCGGATTTTTAAGCGACAGTCGCGTCAGGGAGCTGGCGGCAGAGCTTGAAGAAAACAAATTCATGCTTTCAGGGCTTTGCGCGGACCGGGCGGAGGGGCTTCTTTCAGAGGAAGAATACAGGGAGATGCGGGCATTTTATGAAAATCGCGGCAGAGAACTGCAAAGACAGATGGAGGAGCGGAAAGCGTACGCGGAAAAAGCCGCGGAGGCCGCAGGGGAAGCCGGACGGTGGCTTGCGGGGCTTAAGAATATGGGAAAATGGGCATCGCGGGAAGAAAAAGCCACAGCTATCCGGCGCAGTCTTATCTGTCTGCTGATTGAAAGGATATGGGTATACGAAGGAAAACATGTGGAAATTTCTTTCCTTTATGAGGACGGGACGGCCGGGCGGCAGGCTCTTTTAAGCGCCATAAAAGAAGCGGCGCCGGAACAGACGTTTTTCCAAAAGGGGGCTTTGTAATGGCAAGAAGAAAGGACAGGACAAGACAGGAAATAAATAGAGGAGTCAGGGAAAGATTCCCGGAAAAAACTCTGGAAAAGTTTCCGGAAAAAACAGTGTTCAGGACGGCCACTTACGCCAGACTTTCCGTCAAAAGCCGCTATACAAAGAGCGAGTCCATAGCCAGCCAGCAGATGCTTATGCGGGATTATCTAAAGGACAGGGAAGAATTTTTTCTTGTGGGGGAGTATCAGGACGACGGCGTCAGCGGCACCCGGTTTGACCGTCAGGGATTTGACAGGATGCTTGGAGAGGTGAGAAAAGGAAACATCAACTGTATTATCGTAAAGGATTTTTCCAGATTCGGGAGAGAGCACACGGAAGCAGGCCGTTATCTGGAGAAAATATTTCCTTTTCTCGGCGTCCGGTTTATTTCCGTCAACGACGGCTATGACAGTTTTGACAGGGAAAGCGGGGATAAAAAGCTGGCGGTTGTGCTGAAAAATCTTGTGAATGAATATGTCGCAAGGGACATTTCCGCAAAGACAGCTTCCGGCTATGCGGCAAAGCAGGAAAGAGGGGAATATGACGGCGGGCGGGCTCCTTACGGATACGTCTTTTCGGATAAAAGAAAGACAGGGTTTGCGGCGGACGAAAAACCGGCGGAGATTGTGAGGGATATCTTTGCGTGGACAATACAGGGGGACTGCGCCGGAAGGATTGTAAAGCGGCTTACGGAAAAGAAAATCAACCCGCCCAAAGCCTATCAGGATACCGGGGCTTTCTACCGGCAGGAAAATGAGAACCGTTACTGGAATGAGCCTGCGGTAAACGCTATTCTGGGAAATATGGCCTATGCCGGTCACATGGCGCTTTGCAAAGGAAAGGGGACCGGGGCCGGCGGACGCTCCTATAAATCGGCGGAGTCGGAGTGGAGGATAAAGGAGCACACACACGAACCCATTGTACCGGAAGATGATTTTCGTCTGGTACAGGAAATTTTGAAAGCAAGAAAAGAGCGGTACAAAAGCCGGTGCGCTGTGGATACCGGGATTACCCGCCCGGAAAATCTGCTGAAAGGGAAGGTATTCTGCGGGGATTGTCTTGTACCGGCGGCAAGAATGGGAACAAACTATGAGAGAAAGACAGGAACAGACCGTGGGAGAGTGCGCGTCTATCGTTACCGATGCCGCACTTACAGAGAAAAAGGCAAAGCAGAATGCAGTTCCAAATCCATTTCGGAAAAAAGTCTGGAAAAGCTCGTCTGGCAGGCAGTTGCGCTGTGCGTAAAGCAGAGGGAAAGCCGCGGGGAAGCTGCCAGTGGATTTTACAGTGAATTTTTCCGGAAGATAAAAAGAGAAACGGAAAAAGAAAAGGCTATAGAAGAAGACGCTGTCCGCCGGAAGAAAAACGAAAAGATGCTTCTGTATCGGGAATATAAAAAAGGGGAGCTATCCTCTGCAGACGGCCTTTCGGACGGCGGTAAAAATCAGTACATGGAGGAAAAGCAAAAGAAAGAGAATGCCATCCGCCTCCATGAAAAGCGGATAGGGCAGTTGGAAGAAAAGGCCGCATTTTTGGAGCGCATGGAAAAGGAGAGGCCGGGGCTTTGCGGGAGCAATTTTTTTCATAAAAATATAATTGCAGACAAAGCCGGAAGCAATCTGGACCCGGAGATGGTTTTTCTTTTCGTGGATAAGATTTTTTTGTATGACGGGAAAAAAGTGGAAATTGTGATGAATTTTAAGGAAGAAGGGGGGACTTAAGACGGACGGATGGACAGTTGCTTTGTATATGAGACTCTCAAAGGAGGATGAAAAAGATGCCGCGGGCGGATGGGAGAAGGATGAGAGCAACAGCATCGGCAACCAGCGAAAACTTCTTCTGGATTTTTTGAAAAGGAAACAGGAATTTGCAAAAAGTACTATTGCCCAATACGTGGACGACGGTTATTCCGGTACCGGTTTTGAGCGGCCGGGTTTTTTACAAATGATGGAAGACGTCAAAAAAGGAAAGGTGCAATGTGTCGTCGTCAAGGATTTTTCCCGGTTTGGCCGGGATTACATCGAGCTTGGAGACTATATTGAGCATATTTTTCCCTTTATGCAGGTGCGGTTTATTTCCGTCAACGACGGTTATGACAGTGAAGAATACAGAGGAAAAACGCCCGATATAGACGTGCCGTTCCGCAATCTGGCCTATTCCCTTTACAGTCAGGATATTTCGGAGAAAATAAAGTCGTCCCTTGCCGTGCGCAGGAAAAAAGGGCTGTATATCGGCGCGTTTCCACCCTATGGCTACCAGAGAGGTGAGGACGGATACCTGACGCCCGACGGAGCGGCAAAAGCAGTGGTGCAGAGAATATTCAGTGAATTTCTGGCGGGAACAGGGCTAACGGAACTGGCGGAAAAGCTCAACAGGGAAGGTGTTCCTTCCCCTAAGCAGCACAGGATAAACAGGGGGCTTTTGCGTGAGGAAAAAGGAAAAACCTGTTTTTGGGTTCCCGCAACGCTCCACCGGATTCTTTGCAATGAAACCTATACCGGCGTACTGACCTCCGGCGCTTATAAAAGCGGCGCTGTGGGAAGCGGAAAACGTATTCCGGTGCCGAAGAAGGAGCGAATCCGTGTGGAGGACGCCCACCCGCCGATTATAGGTAAGGATATTTTCAGGGAAGCGCAGGCAAAAATGCGTACGCGGGAAAAGGGAAAGGCACGCCTCTTTTTACTGAAAGGGCTTGTGCGGTGCGGGGAATGCGGGAGGCTTATGGTAAGGGATAAGAAGTTTTTCCGGTGCAGATACCAGAAGCTGACCAGACACAGAAGCGTGGAAAGTATCCGGGAGGCGGAACTGGAAGAGATTGTTCTGAAAGCCGTTGGTATCCGGCTGCAGCAGCTTCGGGAGAAAAGGGAGGTGTTAGAGAGGGAAAAGGAACTGCAGGAGAGCCGCCAAAAACAGCTTCACCTTGCGATTAGGAAGAAAAAACAGCAGGCGGAGAAAAAGCGGGAGGAAATCAGACAGCTTTACCACCGGTACAGACAGGGAAACACAGGAAAAGAGGAGTATCTTGCGCAGAAGGCAAAGGAAAGGCTTCTGGCAGAAGAGACGGAAGCGGAGCTGGTCAGACTTAAAGCCGGGGAGGAGAGGCTGCTAAGGAGAGTGGAGGAGATAAAATCAGGCAGAGCTTCCCTTTCGGAATGGCTGGATTTCGGAGAAGGCAGAAGAGAGCTGCTGCTGTGCCTGACGGAAAGGATTGTCGTTTACTCTGAAAAAAAGCTTGCGATATGCTGGCGTTTTCAGGAAATGTCATTGCTTTAACACAAGCAGGCCATGATTTGGGAAACCACAGCGAAAACCACAAAAATATGAGCCAGTTGTCCGACGAGGAAAAAAAGGAAGAGCTGATGAAAGTACATAACAAAGTACAGGAACTGACAGGCTATGAAATGTTCCTTTTCCGGCCGCCCTACGGGGATTACGACAATGCGGTGGTGAAGGTGGCAAAGGACTGCGGGTATTTCACCATTCAATGGGATGTGGACAGTCTGGACTGGAAAGACTACGGTGTGGATTCCATCCTGAAAACCGTCACAGGCCACAAACATCTTGGGAACGGAAGCATCATCCTTTGCCATAACGGGGCAAAGTACACCGCAAAGGCACTGGATACTCTGATTGCCACGCTGAAAAATGACGGATACACCTTTGTTCCTGTCTCGGAGCTGATTTACAGGGAGGGGTATCATATGAACCATGAAGGACGGCAGATAAAAAACTGATTATAGTCCCCCGTATTCTGCCAGACCCGGAATCCCAGGTCAATATCGCCGTAAAACATGTCAAATAAGATACTGGTATCATAGCTGATTTGCGGTAAAATAGAATTGTAATCAAGAACAAAGCAATATCGGAAAAGGAGATAAAAGCTATGAGTATCGTAGTATTGAAAAAGAATATTAAAAAATATTTTGAGGAGCACGGGGCAGAAATTATGTGCAGCCTGGCTTCATTAAGCGACGACCGCAGCGCATTTGAGAACTATCTTTTACTGAGAAAGTAAGAGACAGCGCGTGCGGTATGAAAAAACAATCGAATAAGGAAAAGAAAAGAGCCGGTTATGAGGGAGGAAATTGTACCCATAGCCGGCTTTTTTGCTGCGCAAAGGCATTTGCCTGCGACGGAATATTCAGCCTGAAATAAAGAAAAATATAGTATCATCCCCATACCGATTGTGGTAAAATGGAAACAGCCTAAAACAAACAGGAGTCGGGAGAATCGGAAAACAGATGAAGAATTTAAGAGAATTATGCGATAAAACAGAAATGCCGGCAGAAGCTGCAGACCTTATTTTAAAGCGCGCCGTCTTGTTGGATGACGGCGTCCCTTTCGCTTCCA
This sequence comes from uncultured Lachnospiraceae bacterium, assembly GCA_910577445.1. Lineage (GTDB taxonomy): Bacteria > Bacillota > Clostridia > Lachnospirales > Lachnospiraceae > Suilimivivens. The sequence goes on from CAJTMZ010000022.1 coordinate 15,430, forward strand.
TGGACAAGCTTTTTTGTCCTGATACGTGGAAGGAGGGGCTTTCGGAATTAAAGCAGCATATAGGAGAGGACGAGAAGGGATTTGGGATTCTTGCCTGCGAACTTTACTGCGCGCTGAAAACCCGTGAGATTTACAAAAAGCATGGAATTTCGGAAGAGATTTATACAGATACTATGAAATGCTTCAGCCGTTTTGTGAAGGAACACAAGGAAAGCTACGGCTGCTATGGCTTTGACAGGGAATGGTGGACGCCCAGACAGCTTTCGGGACTGCTTTTTAGAATCGGGGAGCTGGAGTATGAGATGGTGGAGGAAAAGAAGGATAACGCGTGCGAGAGGCGTATTTATCTGCATATCCCTTCCGACGCAAAGCTGACGGCGGAAGGCATAGAAGAATCCGTTAAAGCGGCCCGGCAGTTTTTTGCGGAAAAATTTTCCGAATATGCAGGGGCGGAGATAAAGTGCGAGTCCTGGCTGTTATCCCCCACGTTGAAGGAGTTTCTTCCATCCGATTCAAAGATTTTGGAATTTCAGGAATACTTTGTGACGCAGGCCGTGGGGATTGACGAGGAGGAATTTATGACATGGGTTTTCAAGCGGTCGGATATTCCGTTAGCGGATTTACCGGAAAACACTTCGCTGCAGCGGAATATGAAAAAATATCTTCTCTCCGGTAAAAAGATGACGGCGGCGGTCGGTACTCTTAAAGACAGATACCGGCTGGAAAAATGCTGAAACGGTGAGGACATGCAGACAGGAAAAGATAAGATACGGTTTGATAATAAATTAATTCTAAATTTAATTTTATTTTGCGTGTTCGCGGCATATCTGGTGTTTAACGGAATTTTGCTCTCACGCCATGAGCCCTGGCGGGATGAGGCGAATGTATGGCTGATGGCAAGGGAACTGTCGCCGATTGAACTCTTCGCGGAAATCCGGTATCAGGGGCATCCGTGCCTGTGGTATCTGATTGTGATGCCCTTTGCAAAAGCCGGGCTGCCGTTTTGGTCCATTGGGCTTATCAGCTACTTTATCATGGCGGTGACGGCGGGAATCTATCTGTTTAAGGCCCCTGTTCATCCGGCGGTAAAGGGGCTGAGTTTATTTTGCCCTGCTTTTTCTTATTTTTATGCTGATATTGCAAGGAATTATTGCCTGATAGCGCTTATTTTGATATTATTGGCAGTGTGTTATCCGAAACGGAACGAAAAAAGTTTTTGCTACGGACTGCTCTTGGGACTTTTGGTGCAGGCAGATACCATAGCGATGGCGGCGGCCGGAATGATTTCGCTG
>CAJTMZ010000022.1:16743-27067 GCA_910577445.1 uncultured Lachnospiraceae bacterium
GGAAGAGCATCCGGGAGAAATCCCCGGCGGCGCTAAGGCGGATTTTAAAAGGAATCTGGATACCGCCGGCCAGTCTTTTTTTGTGGATTGCACAGTTTTATCGGGTTTCGGACAGCGCGGCATTTCAGATGAGATTTCCCGGAATACGGGAGTTTTTAAGGGAGATGGGCAATTACAGTCTCTGGATTTTGGAACGCCTGACAGGAAGAGGAGAAGGCTTTTGCGGTATTTTGCTTTTTTTGTTCCTGTTCCTTTTTCTTGCGGTTTCTGTCCGAATCAGGAATCCGTGGGCGGCGTTTGTGATGATTTCCGCTTATTTGTTTGAGGCGGTATTCAGCGTCATGGTGTATCAGCTCCATATCTGGCATTTTATCGCGATTTGCTTTGTGCTGATTTGGGCTTTGTGGGTATTGGCGGTTCAGAGACAGGAAAAGGGGCCCGCGGACAGAGTGGGCGCCGGAATGATTTTGGGAATACAGATGTTATTTTTAACGCTGTGCATAGGGATGTTTATGCAGTGGAACTCTGAGGAGGAGACTTCCAATCTGGATAACGCTTTACACGGACTTTATTCGGACGGGCGGGGCGCGGCTGAATACATGGAGCGGAATATCGGCAGGGAAGAACTTGTCTTTTCTTCCAATGTGTCGATGGCCTCCACGGTTCTCGCATGGCTTCCCGGCCGCAGGTGGTTTTATTTTGCCGGAAGCGGAGAGCGGGCTTCCTACGCCGACTACAACGAGGAACAGGAACAACAGATTACCGTTGAAGAGCTGCTGTGTCTGGTTCGGACAAAATTTGGGGACAGGGACGTATTTTATCTGCTGGATTCGGGCGGCTCCTGCATTACGGACGGCGAGAATCTTGCAAAATATGAGGTTTTGTACCGGACGCGGGAAAAGACGGCAAGAGGGGAAGAGTATACGATTTACAGGATTCCGGTTTCCGGGGAAAACAGAAAGGACGGAGTGAATTAGGATATGAGGGAGCGGTTTGACAAAATTATCATTGGCGCCGGATTGTATGGCCTGTATGCCGCCGCCTTTTGCGCGGACAGGGGGCAGCGGGTCTTGGTGCTTGAATATGACGACGCTCCTTTCCAGAGGGCGACTTATATCAATCAGGCCAGGGTCCATATGGGCTACCATTATCCCAGAAGCCTTACCACGGCGGTAAAATCCGCCGGTTATTTCAGACGGTTTACGGAGGATTTCGGCTTCTGTATCCATGATAAATTTGACCAGATTTACGCCACATCGGGCAGATTTTCCTGGACAAACGCAAAACAGTTCCAGGAGTTCTGCAGGGCAGCGGAGATTAAATGCGAGGAGGTGGCGGCCTCCAAGTATTTTAAGGAGGGGATGTGCGACGGCGCCTTCCTTACGGAGGAATACACCTACGACGCGAAAATCCTGCAGAAATATTACGAGGACAGGCTTTTCGGAAACAGTGCCGTTACCATGGTGTTCCATGCCCGCATTGATAAAATTCTGAAAAGGGAAGAAACCTGGGAGGTATGTCTGGCGGACGGAAAAAGTTATGAGACGCCCTATGTCCTTAATGCGACCTACGCTTCCGTGAACCAGATAATCGGCAAGGTGGAGGATACTGTGTCAGACGGTTTTGCCGGGGAAATGTTCCGGATAAAATATGAGCTTTGTGAAATTATTCTCTGTAAACCGTCGGAAAAGCTAAAGGATATCGGAATTACCGTCATGGACGGGCCTTTCTTTTCCATTATGCCTTTTGGAAAGACGGGGCTTCACTCCCTGACGGCGGTTACGTTTACCCCTCATATTACCAGCTATGACGTAAGACCGTCTTTTTCCTGCCAGAGCGGGATGGAGGAGATGTGTTCGCCGGAAAATCTGGGGAACTGCAGTACCTGCCCCCATAAGCCGGAATCGGCATGGCCTTATATGTCCCATCTGGCGGATAAGTATATGAAGCCGGAGTACACTTACGGCTATGTGGAATCTTTGTATTCCATGAAGCCTATTTTAAAAAGCTCCGAGGTGGACGATTCCAGGCCCACGGCAATCAGAGTAATGAGCAGAAAGCCGGCCTTTGTCAGTGTGCTGTCGGGCAAAATCAACACGGTTTACGATTTGGACGGCTACCTGACGGAAGAAACGTGATTATGGACTGGCAAATTAGAATTTTTTTGGGGATTTGAAAGGAGCATGGTTATAAATATGGAAAACAAGACACAGACCGTAAAGGAAAAGAAATTCATATCACTTGTTATTTATCTTCACAACGCGGCGCCCTGGCTGAAATTTTTTCTGGATACGGTTATCCGCACCTGTGAAAACCATTTTGAACAGTTTGAAATCGTTTGTGTGGACGACGCCTGCCAGGACAACACGGTAGAGCTGTTAAAGGAGTATGTGGAGGAGAAAAAGCTCCGGGTCATGGTGAACGTGGTGCATATGAGCTTTTTCCAGGGGTTGGAAAGCGCCATGAACGCGGGACGGGATATTGCCATCGGGGACTTCGTGTACGAGTTTGACGATATTTTCGTGGATTATGACGAGAATGTCATAATGGACGTTTACTATAAGCTTTTAGAGGGCAACGATATTGTAGCCGCCAGCAGCAGAGGGAAAATGCGGACGACCTCGCGGCTTTTTTATGCACTATATAATAAGACCAAACGGGGAAACGGCAAAATCGGGCCGGAAACCTTTCGGGTGATGTCGAGGAGGGCCATCAACAGAATCAAGTCCATGGGCCAGTATATTCCTTACAGAAAAGCGGTTTATATGGACTGCGGCCTTGGCAACGCCACGATTTATTACGACAGCCGGGATGTGGACGTGCGGGTGAAAAACAAAACGGTGTCCTCGGAGCGGACGACGCTGGCGTTGGATTCTTTTATTTATTTTACCAATGTGCTTGAGAGAACCTCTGCTATTATCTGCGGCGCGTTTTTAATGGTCACGGTGTTTATGGGAGTTTATATTATCAGCGATTTTTTAAACGACAATACGAAGCCGGTGGAGGGCTGGCTTTCCACCATGGGTTTTCTGGCACTGGGATTTTTCGGGGTGTTTGCCCTTCTGACGATTATTTTAAAATATCTGTCGGTGATGCTGAATTTAATCTTTAAACAACAGAGATATCTGGTTTCGGATATAGAAAAGGTGGTAAAACATTGAGCGGAGAAGAATTATCAATCAATCTCCTGTTTCCGGTTCTGAACGAGCGGCTTCGCCTTCAAAACGGAATTGACAGGACAATGGCGTATTTGAAAGAAAACATTACCATTCCTTACCAGCTTACCATTTTAGACAACGGTTCCGACGACGAAACCCCGGAAACCGGCAGGAAGCTGGAGGAAAAATATCCGGAGGTATCTTACGTCCGGATGGAGGAGCGTGGCGTGGGCGTGGCTTTCCGGAAAGGGATTGCTTTAAATGAAAGCGCTCTGGTGGGCTACATGGACATTGATTTGTCCACGGATTTGAAATATCTGGGAAAGACCATCGAGCTGTTTCGGACACGGCCGGAGCTTGCTTATGTGAACGGGAGCCGTTTCAGTAAGGAATCGGATACAAAAGGAAGAAAGTGGTATCGAAAGATAACATCCATGGGGCTTGTTTTTCTGCTGAAGCTGTTTTTCCATATGAAAGCAACGGACGCCGTGTGCGGTTTTACTTTCCTTCGAAAGGACACTGCCAGGCGGCTGGCGGAGGTCTGCAGCAATGATAACGGGTGGTTTTATACCATAGAATTTCTGCTCCGCGCGGAGAGAATGGGAATAGTGATTTACGACATGCCTGTGGAGTGGCAGGAGGATTACAACACCACCGTGAAGGTGTGGAAAACCATAAAGAATTACGTGGTTCGGATGTGGAAGCTGCATAAGGCGTTCCGGGAGGAAGAAAAAGAAAAGGGAAAGAAAGCCTGAACGTTTTGAAAGGAGCATGGTTATAAAAATGTTAAAGCGAATTGATTTGACAAGGGATTATGAGAAGCATAAAGAGGAATATCTGGAGGCAATTAAGGCAGTCTGCCAGGAAACGGCCTTTTCGGGAGGAAAATTCGCGGATAAGTTTGACAGGGAATTTGCGGATTACTGCAAAGTGCCCTATGCCGCGGGGGTAAACAACGGGACTTCCGCGCTGCACTGCGCCATGATGGCGCTGGGAATCGGCGAGGGGGACGAGGTGATTGTTCCGGCCAACACCTACATAGCAACCGCGTGGGGAGTGACCTATACGGGGGCTGTGCCTGTTTTTGTGGACTGTACCGGCGATACCTGGGAAATCGACCCTGACAAAATAGAAGAAAAAATCACAAAAAAAACAAAAGCAATCCTTGGAGTCCATTTATACGGACAGCCTTTCGAGTATAATAAGGTAAAGACGATTGCCGACAGGCACGGGCTTTACGTGGTGGAGGACTGCGCCCAGGCCCACGGGGCGCTCTATGAGGGGAAGATGGCGGGCAGTCTGGGAGAGCTTGGGTGCTTCAGTTTTTATCCGGGTAAGAATCTATATGCTTTTGGAGAAGGCGGGAGCGTTACCTGTTATAAAAAGGAATACTTTGACGCCATTACCACCATCAAGAATCAGGGATGCCAGGTGAGATATTATCACGATGTTGTGGGATATAATTACAGACTGGAAGGACTGCAGGGAGCGGTTTTGAGCGTCAGCCTGAAATATCTGCCGCAGTGGACAGCAAGACGCAGGGAAATCGGGCAAAGATATCTGAAAGAAATCACAAATCCGCTTCTTACCATGCAGGCCCATCCAAAGAACACGGAGCCGGTGTTCCATTTGTTTGTGATTACGGTGGAGAACCCGGAGGATTTCCTTGCATATATGGAGAAAAAGGGAATCGAGTGCAACCGGCATTATCCGGTGCCCTGCCACCTGCAGAAAGCCTATAAGAATCTGGGATATCAGCCGGGGGACTGCCCTAACGCGGAGTATCTGGCTTCCCACTGCGTAACGCTTCCGCTTTTCCCTGAAATGACAGAGGAGGAAGCGGGGATGGTGATTGACGCCTGCAATGCTTATACGGGGAAAGATTGAAAAATCAGCAGTAGAAGGGGAATCGACTGATGGAAAGGAAAAAGGTTTCTATAAGAAAGCTTATATTCGCGGTAATGTTTTTATTGCTTACCGCATGGACATGCGTATTATGTTTTTATCATTTGGGCGAGGCCGGCACCCACAACTGGGACGAGGCAATCTACGGGATTAACGCCTATGAGATGATTCAGTCAGGAAACTGGTGGATACAGACTTACCGGTACGCGGTTGACTATTACAATTTAAAGCCGCCGTTTATTATGTGGTGCATCGCTCTGTGTTTTCAGAGTCTTGGTTTCAGCTTCTTTGCCATGCGGCTTCCCTCTGCCGTGGCCGCGGTGCTGCTGTTTGGGCTGATTTCTCTGTTTACGGCAAGACATTTCGGGAAAAAGGCTGCAATCATTGCGGGAATTGTTTTTGTTTCCTGCACGGACATGATTTTTTTCCATATGGCAAGGAGTGCGGACGCGGACGCTTTGTATTTGCTGATGTTTATGGCGGCCATGGCGTGCCTGTATGAGTCGGAAAAAAGGCCATGGCTGTTTACGGGCTGCGGCGTGTTTCTGTCGCTGGCCTTTATGGCGAAATGCATGCATATGGGAATCGGGGTAGTGGTTGTCATTTTATACCTGCCAAGAATCTACAAAAAGCTGAAAGTAAAGCATTACATCTGCGCAGCCATTGGCGCCGCTATTCCTACGGGAATCTGGGCCGTGGTGAGGTTTTCCTATGACGGATTTGCCTTCTTTGCACAGATGTTTGGAATAGAAATCGTGGACAGAGTTACAAAGGAGTCCGATTATCTGGGCTATATCAGGTATTTCGGAACAAAGCCTGTGGTTTTGCTGTCCCTTTCGGCAGTGGTCGTGGCTTTGGTTCTCATATTCCTTCAAAAGAAAGAGGAAGAAAAAGCAGAGAAAACAAAAAGCCTGTTTGGGCGCGTCACAGGAAGTAAGCTGTATCTGTTCGTGCTCTGGCTCCTGGTATCCCTTGGCGCCTACAGCGCTTCCGGTTCCTTTATGGAGTGGTACGGCTATATCTGTTACTTGCCGTTTTGCATTATAACGGGAGCGGTTCTGGCGAAGGCATGCGACCTTTCCGGCAAAAAGAAGGCGGCCGCGCTGATATTGCTGCTGCTTCCGGTAATCGGTTTTGGAATCAGTGTGAAAAAATCTTTGTGGAACCTGCAGACACTGAACTATGAGAACAATACGGACATCAGAAGAGATATTTCTTCCCTGATAGAAAAGTACCCGGAATACCGGGGAGCGAGGATTTACATTGAAAACAGCCGGAACGAGTACTGCCGTCAGAATGAATGGGAGCAGAACAGTGTGGCGGACATTTATATTATCGGGGATTTGGAGCCCATAGAAGGGGGCGTTCCCGTATTTGTGGAAGATAAAGACGCTCTTTTGCTGATTTCAAAGAATCTGTTTGAGACATACAGTAATGTCCTGGCGGGAAGAGTCATTCTGGTTGATGGAGACGACTATCTGATATTCAGCAATGATTTTTATGGCTGAGCGAGACAAAAGGCGGCGGATTAATCCGGAAGAAGAAAAGTACGAATGAGGTGAAGATGAAGAAAACAATTATCGTGATGCCCGTGGCAAACGAGGAGGCGACCATGGGGTGGATACTGGATGAAATTTTAAGTCTGCCCTATGATAATTTACATGTTTATCCGGTAATTGACAGCTATTCGAAGGACAGAACGGAAGAGATTATACGGGACAGGGAGAAAAAATGCGGCAGGGTAAAATGCATTTTTCACGAAAAATCCACCGGGGTTATAAGCTGTTATCTGGAGGGCTTTAAGCGGGCCCTTGCCGACGGGGCGGAGAGGATAATTGAGATGGACGGCGGGGGAAGCCATCTTCCCTCGGAGATACCGCAGTTTCTGGAAAAGCTGGAGGAGGGCTACGACTGCGTATGGGGTTCCCGGTTTATGGAGGGAGGCTCCATGAGGGAACAGCCGCTTTACCGGAGAGTTTTGAGCCAGGGGGGAACCTTTTTATCCAACGCAGTGCTGGGCACAGGGCTTAAGGATATGACCAGCGGATTTGAGGGATTCCAGAGGGAGATTCTTGAGAGAATGCGGTTGGACAGATTTCTCTCCACGGGACATATGTATCAGACGGAAATGCGTTATTATTGCAGGAATCTGCGGACGGTGGAGGTTCCGATTCATTATGTGGGGACGGCCTCAAGCCTTAAGGGAAGCTCCGTGACGGAGGCTCTCAAAATCCTATTTATGCTCAAAAAGCATGAGCCGGAGGTGTGCATATGGAAAAGGTAAAGTATCTGATTTTAGGGGCCGGTCCTGCCGGCCTTACTTTTGCAAATATGTTAAAAAGGAAAGGGGAGAATTCTTTCCTTGTCCTGGAAAAAGAGCGGGAAGCGGGCGGGCTCTGCCGTTCGGCGTTGGTTGACGGCAGCCCTTTAGATATCGGCGGCGGGCATTTTCTTGACGTGAAAAGGCCGAAAGTATGTGAATTTCTGTTTTCCTTTATGCCGGAAGAGGAGTGGGCACTTTTTGACAGAGACAGCCGGATTGACTTAAAAAGCGCGGTGGTGGGGCATCCTCTGGAAGCCAATATATGGCAGTTTCCGCTTGAGGAGCAGGTGGCATACCTCTCTTCCATCGCGAAGGCGGGGTGCAACAGCAAAGAGCCTATGCCGGAGCGGTTTGTGGAGTGGATTATCTGGAAGCTTGGACGGAAGATTGCGGATGATTACATGCTGCCCTACAATCAGAAAATGTTTGCCGACGAGCTGGACGAACTTGGCATCTACTGGCTTGACAAGCTCCCGGATGTAAGCTTTGAGGATACTCTGCGCTCCTGTCTTGCCAGAAAACCCTACGGCACACAGCCGGGCCACGCTTCCTTTTATTATCCGAAGAAATTCGGGTACGGCGAGGTGTGGAAGCGGATGGCAAAGGCTGTTTCGCCGAACGTACGGTACGGGTGTCATGTGACGGAAATCATCTGCCTGCCGGACGGAACCAGGCAGAGCGCGGCAGATAAAAGGATGGACGCCATGGCAGGCGGCCGGCAGAAAGCGGTTAAGACACAGGACGGCAGGGTTTTTAAGGCCGAGAATATTATTACCACCATTCCCTGGGCGTCCTACTCACAGATAGAAGGAATGCCGGGAGAGCTGTTTTCCTCTGTCAAATCTTTGAAATCCAGCGCCATTGAAGTCAGATATGTGCCGAAGAATCTGGATACGAAGGCTCACTGGCTCTATGTGCCGGATTTGCAAATCCCTTACCACAGGATTTTAGTCCGCCACAATTTCTGCGGGGGAAGCAAAGGGTACTGGACGGAAACCAGAGCGGAGCGGACAGGTATGTTTTCGCCGGAGGATGAAAGCTACCGGTACTTAAACCCTTACGCTTATCCCTTAAACACCATGGGAAAACCGGAGACGGTAAAGGCGCTTTTGGAATACTGTGAAAAACAGGGGATTTACGGTCTGGGGAGATGGGGCGAGCATTCCCACTTTAATTCCGACGTGGTGGTGGAGCGGGCCATGGAGCTGGCGGAGAGAATGATTTAAAAAACTTTTTGAGGAAAGATTATGAAAAAGACGATTGTAATAAAAGCGGCGGCAATTCTGGCAGTTCTTGGAGGACTGGCAGCGGCTATGCTGATTTTAAACCATCCGGCGCAAAACGGCCGAAAGACCACGGAAGTCCTGCCGGAAATCAATGAGGAGCCTGTTTATGTGGAATGTGAGGCGGGAAAGCCGGTGGAGGCCGTCCTTACGGCAAAGGAGGACTTTACGGCCGGAGGCTTTCAGGTTCTTCTGGTAAATATTTCCGAGGAGAGCCGGGGAACGGTGCGCTTTGCCGTGACGGACAGCTCGTCCGGCCTGCTGTTGAATGAGGTCGTTCCGGTGGAAACCATTTCCCCCGGAAAGTGGTTTTTGATAGAGTCCAATATCGATTTTGCCAGAGGGGAAACCTACCGGCTTTCCATTCTGGCGGACGGAAGCGAGCCCTATTTCATGCAGGTACCGGAGGGCGGGGCGGAGAATCTCCCTTTTGAGATGCAGGTGGAAAAGGGCGGCGAGCCTGTGGACTGCGGGATTTCCCTTGGCGTAAATGTGGCAAGGGAGGTAGCGGTAACCTATGGGGAAATACTGTACTATTCCGTGCCCTTATGCATTTTGACGGCGGCGGTTTTAATTATCTGCGTGCTGTTTGGCTTCCAAAGAGTGTGGAACGGGGTACGTGCCGTTCCTTTCGGAAAATTCTTTGGAAGATACGGAAACGATTTGTTTCTGGTTTTATTGTTTGGGGCGATTTGCATCAGCATTTACTCAAGAGCCTATCTGAAAGGCGTTTACATTTCCGCCGATTCGGCGGGGTATCTGCGGGAGGCGGTGAATCTGGTAAACGGGTACGGCTTTCATTATGATGGCATGGCGGGGTATCAGTCCTGGTTTGCCAACTGGCCCATTCTCTATCCGGCATTTATCGCTCTTGTGATGATTGTCACCGGCGCGGACGCATACCTTGCGTCCAAGCTCCTTTCCATGACGGTGGTGGGGATTCTTCTGGCGGTTATGCGGCTGTGCTTTAAAAAAGATGCCTGGGTGTACGCGCTGTGCCTTACCAATATCGGTTTTTTAAATCTTGCCTACTATACCTGGAGCGAAACTCTGTTTATGGTATTTTTGCTGGGCTTTGCCCTGATGCTTGGAAAGATAGCCGGGGAGGAAGAGCCGGGGCCTGTCAGGTATCTTCTGCTGGGCGTTCTTGGGCTTTGCTGCTTTCTGACCAGATATTTCGGAATTTATGTGTGGATAGTGACCGGCTGCTATATCCTGTATTTCTTTATCGCAGCGGTAAGGAAAAAGGACAGGAAGGCTTTGAAAAAGCCGGTAATGCTGGCGGCGACCGCTTTCGTTTCGGGGAGTCTTGGCATGGCCTACCTGCTGTTAAATAAAATAATGAACGGTATGGCTTCCGGCGTGAGCAGGACGCTCTGGTGGGACGACTACCAAAAGCTTACCAATGATTTGATTGAAAGCCTGCTGACAGAGGCGTTCAATGTTTTTTCCCTGCAAATCCCGGAGCTGATAGAGGGCTTTCCCTATCATTTGAAGGTGTTTGTGGCAGGGGCGATACTGGCGGGGCTTGCCTGGTTTGTCGCAAAAAACTGCCGGCCCTTCAGCAGAGAATCGGTGATGATTTTTATGACGGTTTGCTATTATCTGATATTTATTGTCATCCGGTATTTTTCTTCCATGGATACCTTTTATTT
>CAJTMZ010000022.1:27077-31920 GCA_910577445.1 uncultured Lachnospiraceae bacterium
GCTTTTTTGAACCGGCCAGCTTTCTTATGTGCCTGGCGCTTATCAGCCTTCTGCTGCCTTATCTTCGGGGGAAAAAGGGATTTGCCTTTTTTGCCGGCGCAGTGAGCGTTTTGGTCCTTGTGGCCGTGCTCTCTGTCTTTGAAACCGGCGGCATGGACAGCGGGGAATGTTATTACGCGAAGCTTACGGGCCAGTGGGATAAGGCTTATGAGGAAATTCCGGAAAAATCCGTGATAATATTCAACGACATTGATTTCCGTTCTTCCTGGTACCGGCCGGATGTGGTGGAGGGAACCATCAGCCCGGCGGACACGGCAGGGGACTTAAAAGAAACTTATTACGGCTCGGAGTATCTTTGCATCCGCAGGGAATTTGCGGAGGTGATGCTGGAGTCGGGGGAATATCACGAGAGCGTGGCGTCTATGCTTGCGGACGGACTTGAGAAAGAGGCCGGAAAAGAGACGGCCGGGGAATTTCTGGTGGTGTCTCTTGCGGCGAAATGAGGTAAAGCATGGAAGGGAAAGCAAAAATTCTGCTGGTGGAGGACGACGCCAGCTTAATTGACGGTCTTTTGTATTCGCTGCGGAAAAACGGATTTGAGACCGATGTGGCGATGAATCTGAAAGAAGCCGGAAATTTTCTGAGGGAAAAGTACGACCTCTTATTGCTGGACGTGAATCTGCCGGACGGCACGGGATTCGAGCTGTGTGAAAAGATAAGGGAAAAGGGGAGCCAGGTGCCGGTTATTTTTCTCACAGCGCTGGATGAGGAGGTCAATATCATCCGGGGACTGGACGGCGGAGGGGACGACTATATCACAAAGCCCTTTAAACTGGGAGAGTTGTGTTCCCGTATCAATGCGCTGCTGCGAAGAAGTGGCAGAGAAACCAATAAGGATGACAGGCGGCTGGCGTCCGGGCCGGTGGCTGTGGATTTGTCTTTGTGCCGGGCAAGCCTTGACGGGAAGGCGCTGGAACTGACGGGGGCGGAGTACCGGCTTTTGTGTTTCTTTTTGCGGAACCGGAATCAGGTTTTAACCAGAAGCATGATTTTAAATGCAATGTGGGACGACAACGGAAGCTTTGTGGACGACAACACGCTGTCCGTTTATATCAGGAGACTGCGGGAAAAGATAGAAAAAGACCCCTCCAATCCCCGTTACCTTCAGACCGTCCGGGGATTCGGGTATCAGTGGAAAACACAGGGAAACGAATCGGAATCCGGATAACCGCTGCAGAGCGGGCAAAAGAGGTTATATAACAGGAGCGTTCTATGAATTTTATGTATGAGCGGCAATCGCGCCGGTATTTTATTTTTATGCTGTTTTTTTCGGTTACAGTCCTTTGTTTTGGGGGCTTTATGGGATGGCTGCACGGGAGAGAGACAAAGCGCGCGGTGCTTGAAAGGGAGCGGGAGTATGTCTCGGCCATGCTGTCTGCCGGCCTTTCGCCCGAAGAGGCAGCCGGCGTGGTTGCAAATGAAAAGGTGACGGAAGAGGGAGCGGATTTTTTAAGCAGGATAGGAAGAACGGAAAAGACGAATTTTTGGTGGCTGCCGGCGGTACGGAAATCGACGGCTGTTTTTTTATTGTCGGCATTTGCAGGGGCGGCCCTGCTTTGCGGCCTTTTGATAGGGGGAACGGCCTCTTTTCTGGAAAAGAGGGAGGGCCTTTACCGGAAAGCGGAGGGCGTTATCTCGCAGTTTACGGAAGGGAATTTTAAGGAGCGTTTATGGCAAAATGAGACGGGAACGCTTTATCAGCTTTTCGCGGCCGTTGACCAGTTGGCCACGGCGTTGCAGTCAAAGGTTGAGACGGAGCAGAGGGCCGGAGAATTTCTGAAGGATATTACCTCCGATATTTCCCATCAGCTTAAAACGCCCATTGCCGCGCTTACCATGTACGCGGAGATTATGCGGGAGGAGCCGGAAAAGGAGGATGTGGTGCGGGAGTTTTCCGCAAAATCCCTGCAGTCCCTGGAGAGAATGAGCCGGCTTATCGGTTCGCTGCTTAAGATTGCGAAGCTGGATGCGGGAAACATCACCTTTGAAAAAACAGCGGTTTATGTGTCGGAACTGGCCCGGCGGGCGGCGGGAGATTTGTTGCTGCGGGCCGGGAGGGAAGGAAAGTGCATTGAACTGGAAGGCGGGCAGGAAGAGAGGATTAACTGCGATTTGGAATGGACCTGCGAGGCGGTCAGCAATCTGATAAAAAACGCGCTGGACCATACCGGGCCGGGCGGAATAATCCGCGTTAAGTGGGAGAGAACGCCCATGACGCTGCGGCTTTTTGTGGAGGATAACGGATGCGGAATAGATGAGGAGGATATTCATTTTATCTTTAAGAGATTTTACCGGAGCAAAAACACAAAGGATATAAAAGGGGTAGGACTGGGGCTTCCCCTTGCAAAGGCGATTCTGGAAGGGCAGGGCGCGATGCTCTGCGCGGAAAGCAGGGCCGGGGAGGGAAGCATATTCACCGTTTCCTTTCTTACAAATCTGTAAGCTGAAATTCATCCGATTGTAAGGGCCTTTTGTTATGATGCTTTTCGAAAGGAGATGTGAAAAGTATGGAAATATTAAAGGTAGAAAATCTTTGCAAGACCTACGGAAAAGGAGAGGCCCAGGTAAAAGCCCTGCAAAACGCGGGTTTTTCCATGCAGAAAGGCGAATTTGCGGCAGTGGTGGGAGAATCCGGCTCCGGAAAAAGCACGCTGCTCAACTGCATCGGGGCCTTGGATATGCCCGACTGCGGGAAGGTTTATATGGACGGAAGAGATATTTTTTCCATGAGGGAAAACGAGAGAACCATATTCCGGAGAAGAAATATCGGATTTATTTTTCAGTCCTTCCAACTGGTTCCGGAGCTTAATGTGGAGCAGAATATCATTTTTCCGCTTTTACTGGACCATAAAAAGCCGGACAAGGAGAGACTTGAAGAAATCCTGGAGGTGCTTGGTCTTAAGGACAGAAGAAAGCATCTGCCGGGCCAGCTCTCCGGCGGCCAGCAGCAGAGAACAGCCATAGGCCGGGCACTGATTACAAAGCCCATGATGATTCTGGCCGACGAACCTACGGGGAATCTGGATTCGGGAAACAGCAGAGAGGTAATAGGTCTTCTGCACCAGGCGTCCAGACTTTACCGCCAGACCATCTTAATGATTACCCACAATCAAAATCTTGCCTCCTCCGCGGACCGGGTTTTCCGTGTGAAAGACGGAATTTTAAGCGAGCTGGGAGATGGAAGCACCGCCCCGTCCGGGGCCGGAACTAAGACGGCTTTGGAAAGGGAGGAGGGCTGATATGAAAGGATATCTGGACTTAATCCCCATTTCCGAAAAATTACACAGAAGACAGAGCCGTATGACAAGGCTGTGCATTACCCTTGCAGTGTTTCTGATAGCCGCAATTTTCGGGATGGCGGATATGGAGATTCGCAACCAGCGGGAAATGGCGCTGAAGGACGACGGCGCATGGCACGCGGCTTTCAGGGGCGTGACGAAAGAACAGGCCGCGATGATTGGGGCGTATCCGGAAGTAAAACGCGCTTCCCGGTATATGGTGACAAATTATAAACTGGATAAGGATTATGCGGTTGCCGGAAAAAAAGCGGCTGTCTGCGGATTTGACGAGGATTTTCCGGAGCTGTACCCTGCGGCAAGGATTCTGGAAGGCTCTTTTCCAAAGGAAGCAAACGAGGCTGTGGTGACGGACAATCTGCAAAAGCAGACAGGAATTTCGGTGGGGGAAACGGTTACGCTGCAAATACCGGGAGGAGAGGAAATTCGCTATAAAGTCGCAGGGATTTCGGAGACAACCTCCATGATGGCGCGGTATGACGCTGTCGGTCTTTTTATCAACAGCGAAAGCTATGAGAAAACTTTTGGGGGCGACACGCTAAAGGAGGATTTGGAGCTTTTTGTGGAATTTAAGCCCTTATGCAATATCGGGAAAACGATTCAGAAAATTTGTTCCGGGGTGGGACTTCCGGAAGATAAGGTGGGGCAGAACGTAAAAATTCTGGCGCTGATGCTGCAGAGCAGCGATTCCTATATCGTAAAAATGTATCTGACGGCGGCAGCTCTGGCGGTGCTTGTGATGGCAGCGGGAATTTTGATGATTGCCGGCAGTATGAACAGCCAGGTTGCCGGAAGGACGGAGTTTTTCGGAATGCTCAGGTGTCTTGGGGCAACCTGCCGCCAGGTGAAGCGGTTCGTGCGCCGGGAGGCTTTAAACTGGTGCAGGACGGCGGTTCCCGCGGGACTTTTTTTATCGGTAGTCGTCACACTGGCTTTAAGCCAGCTCTTAAAGGCGCTCAGCCCCGGTTATTTTTCGGGAATGCCTCTGGGAATCAGTTGGATGGGACTGGCTGCAGGGACGGTTATCGGTGTGGTTACGGTACTTCTGGCGGCAAATGTGCCGGCAAAGCGGGCGGCTAAAGTATCTCCCCTGACCGCCGTTTCGGGCAACGCGGGCTTTGTGAAGAAGGTAAAACGGGCGGCGGGCAATCTGCTCCCAGTGGATATTTCGCTTGGGATTCATCATGCCAAAGGAAGCGGCAGAACTTTGTTTCTGATGACGGGTTCCTTTGCATTCAGCATGATTTTATTTCTGGCTTTTTCCACCATGATTGATTTTGTAAATTATGCGATTACCCCATTAAAACCATGGCAGCCGGATGTTTCCATTGCCAGTTCGGATGAAACCTGTTCGATTCCGAAGAATATAATGGAGGAGCTTAAGGGTAATCCGGCGGTAAAGCGGATGTACGGAAGAAGCATGGCGATGCACTTTGCTTATCCTGTTTCGGTAAGCGGGAAAGAAGAGGCGGGGGGGGCCGTACCGG
>CAJTMZ010000022.1:32056-41081 GCA_910577445.1 uncultured Lachnospiraceae bacterium
GCCGCAGGCAGTGAAATCAGGATTCCCACCATAAACGGGGAGAAGTGTTATCCGGTTTCGGGAATTTTGTCGAAGCTGCCTTTTGACAGCGGGCAGGGCGTAATCATATGCAGTGAGGAAATCTTCCGGGAGATTACGGGAGAAGAAAATTATGCCATACTGGACATCCAGTTAAACCGGAACGCATCGGAAGCGGATGTGGAGGAAATCAGAAGGATTGCGGAACAGGGAGCTGATAAAATTGCAAAAAGCAGGGCATCAGGTGAAAGCAGTGAGACGGAGGGCGGCGCGGTTTCCGGCTGGATGTTCTCCGACAGGCGGAAAGGAAATCAGGAGGTCAGGGGAGCGTATTATTCCTTTGTGCTGTTTGTCTATGGATTTCTGGCAGTGATTGTTCTGATAACCGTATTTAATATCATAAACAGTATCAGCATGAGCGTTTCCGCGAGGATGACCCAGTTTGGAACCATGCGAGCCATTGGAATGAGCGACAGGCAGGTAACCCGCATGGTGGCGGCGGAAGCGGGAACCTACGCCCTGACAGGAATTGCGGCGGGGGCGGCAGTGGGGATTTTGGTGAACAGACTGTGCTACCAGATGCTGATTACCTCCAGATGGGGAGCGGACTGGCCCGTACCAGTGGCGGCGCTTTTCCTGATGACGGCGGTAGTCGCAGGTTCGGTGATTCTTGCAGTAATCGGTCCGGCGGGAAGAATCCGGGAGATGTCGATGGCAGAGATGATAGGGATATAAAATTCCGATTGAATGAAAAAAGAATAGTGGTATAATGAAGGCATTGTAAGTCAAAGTCTCATCGCAAATAAAGAAGACGCGAAGCAAAGGAGTACAGAAAATGAATGCCGGATACCAAAAAACAATTTATGCCTGCTTTACGGGGTACATCGTGCAGGCGATTATCAACAACTTTATACCGCTGTTGTTTTTGACTTTTGAAAGTTCTTATAACATTCCACTTAGTCAGATTACCATGCTGATTACCTTTAATTTCGGGATTCAGCTTCTGGTGGATTTGCTGTCAACGGGATTTGTGGACAAAATCGGTTATAGAGCGGCCATCATGCTTGCCCATATTTTCGCGGCGGCAGGGCTTTTGGGACTTGCCGTGCTGCCGGAGGCGCTGCCCAGCGCCTACGCGGGTCTTTTGATTTCCGTTACGGTCTATGCGCTTGGCGGCGGTTTGCTGGAAGTGCTGGTAAGCCCCATTGTGGAGAGCTGTCCAACGGACAATAAGGAAAAGGCGATGAGCCTGCTTCATTCCTTTTACTGCTGGGGCCATGTGGGCGTGGTGCTTTTTTCCACTTTGTTTTTCAGGGTATTCGGCATTGAAAACTGGAAGATACTGACCTGTATCTGGCTGATTGTGCCTGTTGCGAACACCTTTGTTTTTGCAAAGACGCCCATAGCGCCTCTTGTGGAGGAGGGAGAAAAGGGAATGTTGATGCTGGATTTGTGTAAAACCAGGGTTTTCTGGGTGCTGATGCTGATGATGCTCTGCGCCGGGGCAAGCGAGCAGGCGGTCAGCCAGTGGGCGTCAACCTTTGCGGAGAGAGGACTTGGGGTGAGCAAGACACTGGGCGACCTTGCCGGCCCTATGGCTTTTGCGGTTCTCATGGGCAGCGCAAGAGCCTTTTACGGAAAATTCGGGGATAAGATAGAGCTGGATAAATTTATGGTGGGAAGCGGGCTTTTGTGCGTGCTGTCCTATCTGTGCATCTCCCTGTCGCCCTCTCCGGTTCTGTCACTTGTGGGCTGCGGCATCTGCGGCTTATCGGTAGGGATTATGTGGCCGGGGAGCTTTAGCAAGGCGTCAGCGACTCTCAGAAACGGCGGAACCGCTTTGTTTGCGCTTCTGGCGCTTGCCGGGGATTTGGGGTGCTCCGGCGGGCCTACACTGGTGGGATATGTTTCAAGTATCGCGTCGAATGATTTGAAAAAAGGCATTCTGACGGCGATTATCTTCCCGGTTCTTTTGGTGGCGGGAATCTTTTTGCTGAAAAAGCCTGGGGAAGATGCCAGGACGGTGTGAGGGGCGCCGGATAATTTATTAAAAAAGGTATTATATAAGGGATTAAAAAGCGGTTGAAAACGCCTGTCATTTCCTATATACTTTGAATAACTTTCAGTATGAGGAACAGGAGGAAAAGCATATGGGGCTGTACCTGAATCCCGGGAATCTGGAATTTACCCGCGCGCGGTCAGAGAATATTTATGTAGATAAATCCGAATTGATTCACTATACCAACGACAGGGTTAACAAAGAAATGCGCTTTATGTGTATCAGCCGTCCGCGGCGCTTCGGGAAATCCATGGCGGCTAATATGCTTACGGCATATTACAGCAGAGGATGTGATTCGCGGGAACTTTTTTCCGGGCTGAGAATTGAAAAAGATATGTCCTTTGAGACGCACCTGAATCGCCACGATGTGATTCGGCTGGATGTGCAGAGATTTCTGTTTAAGGAATCCGATTTGGATTTTTTTATAGATAAAATGCAGGCGGCCGTTCTGGAGGAACTTAAGGCAGAATTTGGAGAGTGTATTGAAGAAGGAATCTGTGAACTGCCGGAGGCGTTGAACCGGATTCATATGCTCACAGGCAGGAGTTTTCTTTTTATCATAGATGAATGGGACTGTGTATTTCGACTGGCAAAAGAAAAAACGGAGATACAAAGACGCTATCTGGATTTTTTAAGATGGATTTTTAAAGGCGCGGAGTATGTGGAGCTGGTGTATATGACAGGAATCCTTCCAATCAGAAAATATGGAAACCATTCCGCACTCAATATTTTCAGGGAATACTCCATGCTGAATCCGGGGCATATCGCCCGGTATTTCGGATTCACGGAAGCAGAGGTGGAGGAGCTCTGCACAGAGTATGGAATAGATTTTCACGAAACGAAAGAATGGTATGACGGATATCTGTTGGGAGGAATGCATATTTATAACCCGCTGTCTGTGGTGGAACTTATGGATAACATGGAATTTCAGAGCTACTGGACGGGAACGGAGACTTATGAAGCGCTGAAAGTCTATATCGATATGAATCTGGATGGATTAAAAGAAGCTGTGGTGGATATGATTGGCAACGGACGGTGTAAGATTGATACCACTACTGCTCAGAATGATATGACGACATTCCGAACAAAGGACGATGTCCTGACACTGCTGATTCATCTGGGCTATCTGACTTATGACAAACAGAAGAAAGAGACTTTTATCCCGAACCGGGAGATTGCCTGGGAGTTTATGCGCTCTGTAAAGACCGGCGGCTGGGACGGACTTGTGCAATCTCTTGCACGCTCGCAGGAACTGCTGCGCGATACATGGGAGATGAACGGCAAGGCTGTTGCGGATGGGATTTCAAAAATCCATGAAGAAACCTCGTCTATACTTAAATACCATGATGAAAATTCCTTAAAATGTACGGTTCTTATGGCCTATTACAGTGCGCAGGCTTATTACCTGCCACCGGTCCTGGAACTGCCGTCCGGGAGAGGATTTGCCGACGTAGTATATCTTCCAAGACGAGGTGTGGACCGTCCGGCACTGGTGGTGGAGCTTAAATGGAAAGGAACAGCTATGGGTGCGGTTTCGCAGATTAAAAACAGGCAATACGCTTCATGGATTGAAGAGTATACAGGGGATATTCTTCTTGTAGGAATCAATTATGACGGGAAAAAGGAACATGATTGTCAGATTGAGAAGTATTATAAAGCAAATAATCTTTGCCGGTAAAAACCGGGCGTCGCAGCCATTTTGCGACTGCGCCAGTCCATCCGCTTTGATGCCTCCCCGATTTCCTTTCCTGCAGTCTACATTCTCTAAAGTAATGTGACGAAGAAGCGGCAGTTTACAATATTAATCCGTCTGCTGGAATCCGGGTCAATGCCGTCTGCGTTTAAGATATTAATATCGTCTGCGGCTCCTGTCTGGCTGTATCCCTTTGAAATGATTTCCAGATTGTCAAAGGTGATACTGTCGCAGTAAATCAGATGAATCTGCCAGCCCGGCCAATAGACCAAAGTCGGGTCAGATACCAGCGCATTTTGGGCATTGTGGAGGCGAATCAGGCTGCCTCGGAGACTCTGGTTTTTTACGGGGGAAAAGGGAACATACATAGTTTCCGCTGGTCTCCCGGTATTTCGGTGTTTCCCCGTCGAAACTGCGGGATTATCATGCGGTTAACCCGACGGAGAAGTAAAATACCATTGTCAGCTGCGGGCCGGATGCCGATTCTTGACAGGACCATGATTTTTGAACTGCAAAATATATAATACAATTCTGATATGAAAAGAATGCCTGTTTTTCGGACATTTTTTTGTATAAAATAAACCCGGGCGTTGCAGACTCGCTTGCGATACCCGGGTTTTAACCTATTACTCCACCTTCTCTTTCGCCGCCGCCGAAGCCAGCGCCCGGTACTTTCCTTTTTCCTTTGCCATTTCCTCCACGCTTTTTTCCTTCAAAGTAAAGCCTTTCACCGGCCGGTAAGGAACAGTCTTATTTTCAAGTCTCTTTTTTGCCCTCGCAATTTCCGAAGCATACTGTGGCAGCCACTTTTCTCCGGCAACCAGCATTTCGTCCACCATCTGGATGATTTCGTCCGGGGTGCAGACAGCGCCGGTTAAGGGGTCCATCATGGCGGCCTGACGCAGCAGGGTGATGTCTCCGTGGACGGCGGCCTCCACGGCCAGTTTCTGAACCCACACGCTCTGGGAGCAGATGGCGGCGCAGCCAAGGGGCAAATCGCCCACCTTCGGAACGGACACGCCGTTATAATCCACGTAACAGGGAACCTCCACCACGCACTCGTCGGGAAGATTGGTGATGGCGCCGTTATTCATAATGTTGAAATGGCCCCGGTATACTCTGCCGGTTTCCAGACCTTCTATAATATAGCTTCCGTGTTCCGTGGAACGGTTTTCGGGGGTGAATTTTCTGGCGGGCTCCTTTAACCAGTTGGGGAAATCGGTTTCAAACCAGTTCCGGCTCTCTTTGCATACCCGCAGATACCCGGCGGTTTCTCCCTGAATCCAACTGCTGTAGTTAATCCATTTCTCCATATCTTCCGGGCGTTTCCGATACCACATAAGATATTCGGAAAGATGGCCGTTGGACTCTGTGGAATAGTATCCGAAGTTTTTCATCACGTCCAGCCGGATATTTTCGTCCTTTGCAAATTCCGCCTTCTTCATCAGTTCAAACAGTTCGCCGGAGCATTCTTTCCCATCGGTCTTTACGCTGATATACCAGGTCTGATGGTTCAATCCGGCACAGATAATATCCACATCCTTTTTGTCCCGGCCAAGAGCTTTGGCAATCTGCTCATGCCCGTGCTGTACGCCGTGACAAAGCCCGTAGGTTTCTACCTTTCCGTACTTGTTGCATGCCCAGGTTACCATGGCGTTGGGATTGGAATAATTGAGGAGAATACAGCCCGGAGCAGCCACTTCCCGGATATCCTTGCAAAAATCAAGCAGAGCGTTTACGCAGCGCTGCCCATACATGATGCCGCCGATGCAAAGGGTATCGCCCACGCACTGGTCAACGCCGTATTTTAAGGGGATTTCCACATCTGACGCAAAAGCCTCCAGCATACCGATGCGCACGCAGTTGATTACATATTTTGCATCCTGAAAAGCCTCCCGCCTGTCAAGGGTGGAGTGGATTTTGACAGACAGGCCGTTTTCCTCGATATCCCGCTGGCAGAGCTGTGTCACCATGCGGAGGTTGTCGGGATTGATGTCTGTGAAGGCGATTTCAATATCGGAAAATTCCGGCACGGTTAAAAGGTCGGCTAAAAGACCTCTTGTAAAACCGATGCTTCCGGCTCCGATGAAAGCCACCTTGAAGGGCTTCGGTGCTGAGGCGGACTTTGCCGGGGCTGCGCATTCCTGTGCGTTTTTTAAATTTGTCATAGTTTAATCCTCGTTTCTGTAAAATTTTGCTTCTTTACGTTTTCGCTTTTTTCTGTAAAAATAATGACAGAAGTTTTTGCATAATTCATATAAACAGCTTGCTGTAATTTGATATTACGGTAGGGGAAAGAGGATTTCAAGCGTAATAATTTGATTAAAAGGGTAAAATTTTGATGAATGAAAAAGAGAAAGAAATCTGTGAGGATTACGGATTTTTATTTTGCGACAATGTGGAGAATCCGGCCGTCCGGCTGACGGCAATCGGATGGCAGAAACGAAACAGCAGGGAATATTACTGGGATAACAGGGAAAGGCCTTTCGGATTTTTGTTTCAGTATACGTTAAAGGGAAGCGGGACGCTGAAAACCGGGGAGGGTACTTTTCAGGTAAGGGAAGGGGAGGCTTTTTTTCTGCAGATGCCGGAGGAGGAGATTTATTATTTTGACGAGGAAAATAATAAGCCCTGCTGGGAGTTTATTTATATCATGTTCAGCGGAAGCGGCGTGCTTCCCTATTATCAGTACATTGTAAATCATCTGGGAAAGGTGCTGCGCCTTCCGGAATATCATCCGGCGGTAAAACAGCTTTTTGAGCTGCACTTTCAGGCGAAAAACGGTCTTTTGCAGAACGCGTTTACGGCGGATTGCGGCGCTTTCCGGTTCCTGTGCCTTCTGTGCGATATGAGCGGAGGCGGGAAAGAGAGCCGCTCCGGGATGGTTGAAAAGGCAAAGGCGTATATGGAGGAAAATTTTCAGCGGCAGATTAGCCTATGCGAGGCGGCGGCAAAGCTGGGCGTTTCCCAGAGCCACCTGTCGAGAGAATTTTTTAAATACACAGGGGAACAGCCCGTCCGCTATCTGACAAGGCTGCGGGTTGAAAACGCCGTAAAGCTTTTGCACGAAGGGAATATGACGATAGAAGAAATCAGCGCAAGGTGCGGCTTTTCCGACGGCAATTATTTTAACAAGGTTTTTAAGCGGTATATGAAGGTTTCCCCCGGGGAACTGCGAAAGCAGATGAAGGAGCAGGGGTATCTGAGCGTGAAAGTGTAAAAATAAACGCAACCTTTTTCCCGCTCGTTACCCTATGTTTATGTAAGGACAAAAGATGCTGCGCAGATTATTTTTTGTCAGAAACACCCAAATGCCGTCAGAGGAAAGGGCAGAGCATGATTTGGCTCGTGCCGGCGGGGTTTAGGTATGGAGGAATAAAATGAGCCGGGAAGAACTTGAAAAATACATATACGCTTACGGAAAAGATTTGTTTTCTTTTTGCTGCTTGGTAACGGGAAGCCGTCAGGAGGCGGAGGATTTGTATCAGGACACCTTTTTAAAAATGTATGAGGCAAGGGAGCGCCTGATGGTGGAAAAGAATCCCAAAAGTTTTCTGATGGGCGTTTCCGTCAACCTTTACAGGAACTGCAGACGCAAGTATGCCATCCGCCGCAGAATCCTCGGAGCGGAAGTGTCCATGGAGGACGCCGCCAGCCTTTCTTCGGGGGAGAGGGAGACGGAGGAACAGGTCCTTTGCAGGGAAGAATGCGGACTGCTGCGGGAGCTGGTGAAGGAGCTGCCGGATAAATACCGGATTCCGGTGCTACTTTTTTATATGGAAGAGCTGTCCCTTGAGGAGATTGCGGGGATTGTTCACGCGCCGGCAGGAACGGTAAAGAGCAGACTGCACCGGGCGAAAAAAATCTTAAAGCAAAGATTGGAGGATAGTCACTATGAAAAATAAGATGGACGATTTGTTAAAGACAGCGCTTACTCCAATGGATGCGCCGGACGAGCGGCTTAACTATCAGGTTCTCGGGAAAATAAAGGAGAGAGAGATTATGAATAGAAAAAAAAGGATTCCGGCAGCAGCCGTTATTGCCATAGGCACTCTTGTCTTTGGCTCCGCAACCGTGTTTGCGGCGCACCGCTATTTAAGTCCGGCGGAGGCGGCCATGGAAACAGAGGATAATACGTTAAAAGAAGCTTTTTTGGGAGAGGAGGCCGTCCCTGTAAACGAAACCCAGGAGTTTGACGGCTACCGGGTAACTCTTTTGGGATGCGTGGCCGGACAAAACCTCAGCGATTATCTGGCGTGGGACGATGAAGGGCTTCCGAAGGACGACAGATTTTACGCCGTCGTGGTCATTGAACATGCGGACGGCACCCCCATGCCGGATACTAATTCGGATGATTACGGGAAGGAGTCTTTTTACACATCCTGCTATATCCGGGGGCTGAACCCTCTGGAATTCAATATCAGCCGTATTGGCGGCGGTTATTCCGCATTTGTAAAAGAGGGAGTGGAATACCGGATTATGGAAATGGATAACGTCGAAATGTTTGCGGACAGAGGAATTTATGTGGGGGTAAATTCAGGAAACTCTTATGACGGGGCGGCTTATGTCTATGACGGAAGTACCGGAAACTTAAGCCGGAACCCGGATTACCAGGGGGTAAACGCCCTGTTTCAACTGCCCATGGATGAGAGCAGGGCAAACCCGGAGGCGGCTGCCCGTTATCTGGAAGATTTGGCTAAAGCTCAGAACGAACCTTCGCAGCCCATTGAAATGGATGAAAATGATTTGACCGTGGAGGAGTTTGTGAAGAAGCTTACCAAAGAAAACATCGACCAGTATGCGTCTCCCATAGAATCCACCAGACAGGTCTGCACCCCTGATGAAGACGGATGGATTTTCCATGAATATGAGCTGGAAAATGGCGGCGGAAGCGGCGATATCTGTGTGGAAGGACTGTTATCATCAGGGAAACCGGGCGATATGGAAATTAAGGGATACGGCTATTCGGAGGACGGACTTGCGGACTTGCTGATAGATGTGTGTATTTTGAACGAAGACGGGACCGTTACTTTTGTGGTGTATCAGCCGAAGATGGGGTGAGGATGCGCGGGAGCAGGTAGCTTTAAAGAGCTGCATTTAGGCGGCGGATAAGGCGGAAAGTTTATTAATTTGGAGGGACGGCCTGGTATGGGGCGTCTCTTTGAATATGATACATTTTTTTTAGACAATTGTATCGAACTGTTAAAACGTTTTTTTAAAAAAATATTTCTATAGAAATTTTGATGGAATTTATT
>CAJTMZ010000023.1:0-9145 GCA_910577445.1 uncultured Lachnospiraceae bacterium
GCGACGAAGAAATATTCCGGGTTGACAGCCTTTCTGACTCTGCATACTCTCACCGAAATCTGAAAATTGATTTCCGTGACAAAACAAAAATTCCGTTACTCATTTAACCAAAAATAAACAGGTATAAAGCTGACTTTACACCTGTAAATTGTTCGATAACCGATATGGATTATGTATTTATTATGCTGTTCTGTCCTTAATTGCGGCGACCTCTGTCTTCAGCTTATTAACCTCGCTTATCAGATAGTTGACTTTCACTTCATAAGCAAGATTCTTGTCGGCAACCGGAATTGCCTGATTCAGTTTGTTTGTTAATTCAACGAAGTTTTCCGCAATCAACTGGATATTTTTATCCGTCACATTTTCAATATGCAGTTCTACGCCTGTAACCCGCCGTTTCACGTCCTGAAGTTCCTCTTTTACATCCTGAACTTCAACCTTTACCTCCTGTAGTTCCCCTTTTACATCCTGAATTTTCGATAGAATCAAGTCAAATTTTTCACTTTCTGTCATAGCGTCACTCCCTTTTTGCACATCCCCTTGGTTAACTAATTAAAGTATATCACAATTTGGTATAAAGTTCAATCTTTTATTTGCATTTTTGATAAGAATAGGCTCTGCCTCTGTTTTCGCATCTCTCAATCACCTTCAGATAATTTAGAATATGTAAAACCATGGCCGCCGTATCCTTCCGCTCCCCCACGGCTTTTCCAAATTCCGCCGCGGTAAAGGGCTCCGGCAAATCAGGGGGAATCAGCTTTGCATAATCGTCCGGCCCTTCAATTCTCACTTCACTAAGAAGAGCTTTAGGGATTCTGTCATAACGTCTGGAACCTTTTTTCTTATCCCGGCTCCAGCCGTTTAAAAGCCGGTACTCCTCCAGTTCCAGATAGGGAAAGCAAAAATGCAGATTGGGATTTGACAGGTGGTTTTTTATTTTGTATAACTCATAAAAAGCCCTGTAGACGGAGCCTTTTACCGTACTTTTTCTTGGTTTGGAGCATTCTCCCGTTTCCGTATCCATCCAGATTAGATACTTGATTCGGGGAATCGGATAAACGACGGTCAGGGGATAATCGGGGAGAAAGGCTTCCAGCTTCTTTCTGAGATTATCAAAGTGTACTGTCTGAATTTCCGTAATTTCACATCCGGTATAAATATCCGCCACATACCGGCCGACAGGTATTTCCACCATGCTTTCATCCGGTGCGTAATACGCTTTTAAGACGGCGTGGATGGTCTTTTCCTGCAAAGTTCCGATTCCGCTGCGCTCACGGCAGCTTCCCACGATGCGGTTTTTGATTTCACAGAAACGTTCCGCATCCGCAGATGTGATTTCTGCAGATGCGGAAAAAGTTACGGCTTTCATAATTTACTTTCTTTCCAGAAACAGCTTCCGGGAAATGAAATTATAGACCATCACTACGCCGGTTGCCGCCACGGCTCCTACCGATACCATAAGCGAATCCGAAATATATTCCTTCAGCAGGGCGCTGTGCGCATAGATGCCGTCGATACAGATATACATTACGATTTCATTTATCACAAGCCCGATAGCCGACAGAATAAGAAAAACGGTAAACTCCTTTCCCTTATCCATTTCTTTTTTCTGAGTAAAAACAAATCTGATGCTCAGAAGATAGTTTACCACCGCCGATATAACAAATCCGAAGAATTTGGAAACCAGATAATGGACGCCGAAAACATTTGTCAGTATTATGGTGATGCCGTAATCAATAAAAAAGCAAAACAGGCCCACAATTCCGAATTTTAAAATTTGATTGAGTAAATTTTTCACAGATTTATCCATCGCTTTCTTTCTATATAAAATAAACTGCTAAACACATGGTAATCTTAATATGAAAAATTTTTTTTGTCAATCATTGTTAAAATTTTGCCGCGATTTTCGCCATGCCCTTTGGTATTTTTGTTTCCTTAAGGGTTCCTGATTGCCGGCAGATAGTAAAAGCATGTTTTTTCCGGTATTCTCTCATGCCTCTGTTCGCCGTCCTCCGCCGTATAGTTTCTGTATTCCGTACAGTAGGCAAGCACAATTCTTCCGTCGGGCAGGGCAAGATACAGCGCGCCTTCCGTTGGGCAGGGAAAATCGTAAACCGGCGTTACCAGTGTGGCGGCATTCTCGCTTAGGTTAAGGGAAAAACTGCCGCTGAAGCCCCAGAAAACAAAATCCGCGTCATAGCCGGGCGCAGCCAGGTTCAGGCTGATGGTGTCCTTTGGAAAAACCGCGGTATAAATCTCTTCCAGCGTTCCCTCTTTGGGATTGACGGCGGCAATGCCAAACCTGTGATTTTCATCCATCAACACGGTATAGGGCTTTTGGTCCTTTCCGATACACATGCTGTATCTTCTGTCCGCGGTGTATTTCCCGGACTTCATTTTGGAAACAGGGTTTCCGTCCTTATCGATAATCAGCAAAAAGTCCGCATCCTGAAAGTTTATGCCCCGAAGGTAAAGATATTGATTATCCGCCATCATCCGATTGATATAGCCGTTTCCGGGCCTGCCTCCAATGGTAATCGTTTCGTCTTTCATATAAGGAGACATATCGATTTCCTTCAGGAAACTGCCGTTTTTATCGATTACCGCCAGATGAACTTCATAATTTCCGTCCGCCGTCACTTTGAGAAGTCCCGCGTATACGTTCCCCTCCCCGTCCTCACACAGCTCGGTAATCTGTGTGTTTTCATCGAAACCGTCATAAAACAGGACAGAATCGCTGCTTCCGATTTCCATTCGGTGGATGACATTTCGTCCGGCCAGCAAAATCCCGTCCCCTCCGGCGGCTATGGCACGTATGGATAAATCGCCCGTATATGGAATGGTAAGCGCCTGGTCCGGCTGAAAAGCCGCGCTGCTTTCAAGAACAGCGGAGTCGGTGGGATTTTGGGGCACCGCCGGCCTGGCCTCCTCCGGGAAGTCCGTTTCTTTGTCCGCTATCATTTCATTCATTTTCTGAAGGCTGTAGTCTCTTTTGGCATAAAAATCTATAATCTGCAAGAGCTGTTCGTCGCTCATTTCCTTTTCAGGGAAAAAGAAAGTGCTGGTCTTTTTGAAAAAAGCCACATTTTTCCCCTTATAATCCTCCACCTCGTCAAGCATGGTAAGTTCCCCTTCCGGGAAGCGCCCCTGCTCCTCATAAGAAATGCGCAGCTCATCCAACCGTTTTTTCTCCGAGTCCGTATAAGAGCGGTTGTAATTGTCGGTGCCGGCAAAGGAACTGTAAATCTGTACAAAATATTCCTCCATCTTTTCTTTGTTCATGGCCTCCATCCGCTGCTTTAAAGCGCCCGCCGCCGCAAAAGCGGTTATGGAAAAAAGCGTCAGAAGAACCGCTGCCAGAATCAGGGAACGCCGTAAATTCAGTATTTTCTTTGGTCTTTTTGCGTCCCTTGCACTTTGAAGCTTTAATTCTATTTTTCTCTCAAGGGTTTTGGGCAGAACCATCTGTTCCCGCGCCGCCATTTTAAATAATTTCTTTTCAAAATCATCTTTCATTATTATCCCTCCCTAATCTTCCAGCATGTCCTTCAGGTACTTTTTCCCCCTGAAAAGTCTGGATTTTACGGTTCCTTCCGCAATGTGAAGCACCCGCCCGATTTCCTTAACGGAAAGAGATTCATAAAAATAAAGAATAATCACTTCCCGGAAAACCAAATCAAGCTTCATAACCGCGTCCCACAACTCGTGATAATTGTCAATAAATGCCGGAGCCTTTTCCTCAATGGATTCCACACAGCTTGTCCGCTGCTTTTTACGGTAAATCATTTTCGCTTCATTCGCGGTGATTTGCATAATCCAGGATTTGAAACAATCGGGTTTCCTCAGACTGCTTAAATTTTCATATGCCTTTAATATGGCTTCGCCCACCGCATCCTCCGCGTCCGCCTCGGAATGAAGGATACCGTAGGAAATCCTGTACATGGCTGGTGAATACTGCCTAATC
Source organism: uncultured Lachnospiraceae bacterium (assembly GCA_910577445.1). Lineage (GTDB taxonomy): Bacteria > Bacillota > Clostridia > Lachnospirales > Lachnospiraceae > Suilimivivens. Next base: position 3,965 of record CAJTMZ010000023.1, read on the forward strand.
AGCTCAGCAAACGTCTCGTTATCTGTCATGGCTCACCTCCTGTCCCGGTTTCTTGAACCGGCTTTTACTTATAAGATGCCTCACATAAGCAAAAGGTTCCCTGAAAATTATCCCTATGAAAGAAGATGTGCGGTTTCCCGCACATCTTCTCAGTTACAGTCGTTATTTTGCGGTTTATCGCATCCGCAGTCTGAATTTTGGTTGAACATAAAGGGTCTTTGTTCAAAACGCGGTTCCTGGCGGAAATCGTTTCTGCAGCCGCAGGTATCCTCTTGCGGCCGTTCGCATCTGCCGTTGTTCCCGTCCCGGCGGCCGCCGCACCCGCAGTCCGAATCCCTGCGTTCACAGTCGTGGCGGTGGTGGTGATGCTCCCGGCATCCGTCGTCTCTGCCCCCGCCGCAGTTTCCGTCAGCAGGACAATTTCCGTTGTTTCCGCAACATAAAAGCAATAATACTAAAAACAGACAATTCATACCTTTATCACTCCTTTTTCATATGCTTTATCATATGCGGAGACAATAAAAGTGTTAAATATTATCTTTTCCGTAAAATTCTTTTCCTGATATACGCGAAGGTTTTCTCCTCCCCCTGTTCGGCCAGCATACGAAGAAGCCCTTCCAAAATCCTTTTGGTCTTTGGGTGCATGGGAGCGTTTTCTTTTCCCTTTGAATAGTATTCCAGAGGGGAAGCGTCCGTATACTTCTCCTTATTGTAAACCTTGCATGCCGCAATGCGGTCCATCAGCATTTCAACCACATATTTTACCGGCATGGGAGCCGGAGCCATTCCGCCTGCGATTGCCTTGGTACTGTAATCAATCCAGTACTCATAGTGATGCTTGTTTCTGCCTTTGTGGTGCAGCCAGGCAGAGGAATAGCCGATGGCCTCTCTCTCCGCATTGTTAGGGCTTCTGTCGCCCTGAAAATATTTCGCGCCCACAAAAAATTCGTCGGGGCTGTATTTGGACATATCGTGCAAAAGCCCCTGTTTATAGAGGCCCACCTGAAAGCAGCCCCGCATTACAAGGTATTTGTGATAAGTAACTGTTTTAAAATGTTTCCAGAAATTGATAATCATAACGTTTTCCTTATTATTAGTCAAAGCCGTGCCGCTTGATGCGGCGGCCCCGCTCTATTTCGGCGCAGCCTTTTTTCCGGCGCGCTTTCCCGCCGCTCGTTTTGTCTCGCATGGCGCAGTTTGAAAGACGGCGATGCACCTGCTGCCGACGGTAACGGTAAAGCTGTTCTTTTTCCCGGTATTACCGTTTTCGGAAGCGCCTTTTTCGGAATCTTGATTTTGAGAGATGCCTTCCGTTTCGGAATAATTTTCTGCCGGAAAGCAGGTGTCCGCAATTTTAACCCATTTTTTGTTTTTGTCGGGCTTTGGAAGCGCCAGATTATGGCTCTCCCAGTGCATGTTGCAGACGATGTAAAAGGAATTATCGCCGGGCCCCGGAGCGTATTTTCCGCACAGCAAAATTCCCGCAACCCTGCTGATATAGCTGAAATCAGGCTTCCACGCCTCTATTCCGTGATAAGAGATGTCCGGGTAGCCGTATCCCTTAGCGTCCATCACCAGAAGCTCTTTCTCCATGTGAAGGATGGGATGGGATTTGCGCAGTTTGATGAAAAACCGGGTACACGCAAGGATTTCTTCCGAGAAACGGTTGTTTTTCCATTTTATCCATCCCGTTTCATTGTCCTGGCAATAGCAGTTATTGTTTCCCATGCGGGAGTTCCCAAATTCATCCCCGCTGAAAAGAAAAGGAACGCCCTGGGATAAAAACAATATGGCAAGCGCGTTTTTTATCTGCTTCTGCCGCAGTTCCTTTATATTTTTCCGTCGCGTCTCCCCCTCAACGCCGCAGTTCCAGGTATAGTTTCTGTCCGTTCCGTCGCGGTTGTCCTCTCCGTTTTCCTCATTATGCTTTTTCTCATAGGACACGCTGTCGTATAGGGAAAAACCGTCGTAATCCGCCAGATAATTGACCACGCCGTATTCCTTTGGATTGCGCCTGTGGCCGGACAGCGTCTGGTTTATCATCCCCTCGTCCCCTTTAAGAAAACGTCTCATATCGTTTCGATAGTCGCCGTTGTTGGAAAGGAAGTTTTTGAAAACAGGGTTTTCAATGGCCGGCAAATATCTCTCCGGCAGATAATCGCACCAGATTTTGGTGTTTTTCAGCATGGGTTCTTCCGAAAGCAGGCCGTAAGGAATGGAAGCTCCGCTGACGCGCACGCCGTCTATATGATATTCCGTCACCCAGTATTTGATGACCTCCGTCATATAAAGCCGTCCCGTTTCCCCGGGGAAATAAAACTGCACCATAATCTCAATTCCGTTTTTGTGCAGCTCCCGCACCAGATTCTTGAACGAGCATACGGGAGACGCGCCGGCGCTGTAGGACGCTTTAGGCGCAAAATAATATCCCTTCTGAAAACCCCAGCAGTTTAAACGGGGCTTGGCCCCCTCCTCCAAAGGCGGGGCCTCCTGTAAAATTTCCGGCGAAACCGGCGGTACCCGGTCAGGCTCCGGTATCATACATTCATCGTATTCGTAGCACGGCATAAGCGATACCGCCGTGACGCCCAGCTTTTTCAGATAAGGTATCTTTTCGACGATGCCTTCGAAAGTGCCCCGGTGCTTTACCCCGGAGCTTTTATGCATGGTAAAGGCCCGCACGTTAAGGCCGTATAAAATGCTGTCTTTTTGAGGCGTCATAAGGGGTTCGTCCCCCTGCCAGTCAAAATCGTGGCAGGATAAGCGCCCCTTTGTTACCCGCTTTTTTTCCTGCCAGTCCCCCCATTTTTCCAACCCGTGGATTTCACGGGCATAGGGGGACGTCAGCACCTGCTTTCCCCTGTAAAAATTATAGGTGCAGGCTGAAAGTCCTTCACCTTCTATCTCAAGTCCGTAAAGCGTACCGATTTTTCCCTCCGCGCTGAAAGGAAAACGTTGTTCACGGCCGTCCCCTTCATACAAAATAACGCCGCATTCCTCCTCCACAGGCATATCTGCGGCAAATCTTACACTGGTTTTGGTAAAAAAATCTCCCTGTCTGTCCGGTTTAAAGTAAGTAACTCTCCACTTTGACTCCATGTGCGTCCTCCTGTCCCAAAACGAAAGCCTGTCTGCACCTTTATCTCCTGTTACCAATATCATTTACCATAATAGAAATACAATATTCAAAAACAAAAAAAGAAAAATAAGCATTGCGCAATAATATATGATTGCGTAATCTTAGAAGAACCAGTAAAATAATGGTAACAAGAATTGCCACACTTGTCTATAAAAAAGGAGCGATTATGAGTAAAAACAGTAAAAAAACAAATGATATTAGTAATATCCCCAAAAATCAGCCGGAAACCGATGAAGAAATGACGGTCACTCTTGATTTGGTTGACGGAACCACCGTCACCTGCTCTATTGTCACGATTCTTACCGTCAGAGAACAGGATTATATTGTCCTGCTTCCCCTTGACGAGGAAGGAGAAAATGAGGACGGCGAAGTATGGTTTTACCGCTACAGTGAAAATGAAGAAAATCCTGACGAGGAGCCGGAGCTTGCTTATATCGAGGACGACGAGGAATATGAGATTGTATCGGACGCTTTTGACGAGTATCTGGACAACGTTGAGTTTGACGAACTGGTGGAGGACGAAGCGGAAGAAGACTGATTTATCCCCTTTTGCCCGGCTTTTTACCGGACAAGGCCCTCCAGGTATCTGGAGGGTTTTCTTCCTCTTTCTCTTGTGCAGTAAATGTGCAGTTCCTCCTTTGCCCTTGTCATGGCTACATACAACAGCCTTCTCTCTTCCTCCAGCGCGCTTTCTGTGAAAACGTTCTTTCCGGGGATAACGCCCTCGTTTACGTCCGGGAGGAAAACCCGCTCAAACTCCAGTCCTTTGCAGCCGTGCATTGTGAGGATGCTGACGCCGTCTCTGGCGCCGGTAAGCGGCGCGGCATTTCTCGCCCTGTCGGCTTTCTGCTTTACAAAATCGCGCACCCCGTTTCCCGGTTTTAATTCCCGGAAACAATCCTGAACCCTGTCCGCCAAATCCATAAAACGCTGAAACTCTCCGAAATCCTTTGCTTTCTGCCGAAGATACCTGTCATATCCCCAGGTTTTTCGGAAAAAGGCGGCCGCCAGAGAGGGCCGCAGCCGGCTGGCAATGGAAAGCTGCCCGAAAATTGCGGCAATTTCCGCCCCCATCGCCGGATTATTGCGATAGTATGCTTCCATCAAAGACCGGCTTACCCTTTCGCCGGGAAGCGCCTCCCGGGTGAGGAAACGGTTGGGCTTGTTCATAAAACGGATAAAATCGCCCCGCTTTTCTCCCTCATACAGATAGGATAAAAAGGCACTCATATCCTCCATGATAAATCCGTGGTAAATATCCTCCTCTCTGATATACTGCCCCTTTACGGATATACCGGCCCGCTTTAAAAGCCCGGCATACTGGCAAATCTCCGCATTCGTCCTTAAAATCACTGCCGTTTTGCAAAGCTGTTCCCGGCTCAGGCGGGCCAGTTCCCCGGTCAGCTTTATTTCCTCTTCCCTGCGGGAGTCAAAACAGAAAAACAGCACCTTGCCGCCCTCTTTGACGGGGACAAATTCTTTCGGAAAACGCTCCTTATTACGTGCGATAACGCTGCCGGAGAGTTTTACAATTTCCGCCCTGCAGCGATAGTTCTCTGTCAGCATTATCCGTTCCGCTTTTGGGAAATCTTTCAGAAAACCGCTCATAATTCCCGGGGCCGCTCCCCGGAATCCGTAAATGGACTGGTCGTCGTCTCCCACCACAAAAAGATTGTCCGAAGGCGCTGCCAAAAGCTTTAAAAACTTATATTGGGGAGGATTAATGTCCTGAAATTCATCTGCAAGAATATACCGAAAGAGCCGGCGGTACTTGTTTAAAAGCCCCGGACTGCCGGATAAGAGCCTTATGCATTCCCCTATCATGTCCTCGAAGTCAATCAGTCCCTGCTCTCTTAAATGCCTGTCATAATCTCTTTTGAGAAGCGCGCATTCATCGTCGGTAAACAGAGCAAAGCAACCGGATTCGGCGGTATTTTTAAGATGCTCAAGCTCCAGATTTTTCATTCGGCTTATAAGATTTTCCAGACCGTTTACCCCGTCATAACCGGCTTTTTCAAAAAGGCCGTGATTGGCGAGAATAA
>CAJTMZ010000023.1:9155-28159 GCA_910577445.1 uncultured Lachnospiraceae bacterium
TCTGGAGAAGTTTTCTTTTGTCGCTTTCTTTTATCAGGGAACTGGCGCACGCCGCGCCGGACTGTCTTAAGATATTGTAGCAGATGCTGTGAAAGGTTCCGAAGTGGACGCCCCGGGGAACGTCCGAAGATTGGCGGGATTTTTCATAACGTTCTTTCATTTCCGCTGCCGCTGCTTTGGTGTAGGTGATTACCAGAATATTGTCCGGAGGAATATGATTTTCAATGAGATACAAAATACGGCTGACAATGACGTAGGTTTTGCCGCTTCCGGGCCCCGCCGTAACGACGGCAGGACCCGACAGGTGCATAATCGCCTTTTTCTGGGCGTTATTTGGTACTTTCAAGTAATTCGATTCCTTTCCTGATACGCGCTAAAGATTCCTCTTTGCCGAGAAGTTCCATAATTTCCGTCGCGCCGGCGGGGGTCATCTGCTTTCCTGACACAGCCGTCCTTACCGGCCACAGCACATAACCGTTTTTACAGCCCTTTTTCTCCACATAGGATATCAGAAGCTGATAAAGCGCGTCATTCGAATAGTCCTCCTGCTCCTCTAAAAGAGGGAGAAGCTCTCTTAGAACTTCCAAAGAGGATTCCGGCGTGGTCTTCATTTTTTTATGGGCATACATGGACGCGTCGTATGCCGGAAGCTCTCTTAAGAAATCAATCAATTCCGGGATATCCGGAAAAACCTCGATTCTGGTCTTAACCATCGCGGCGATTTTCCTAAAATCCATTTCTCCCGAAAGCGTCTGCCGGATGATGGGTTCGGCTTTTTCAAAGAAAGCCTCCTCGTCCATGCCCTTAATGTATTCCCCGTTCATCCATTTGAGCTTGGTGTAATCAAAAACCGCAGGGGATTTTGACATATGGTGGTAGTCAAAGACCTTTGCCAGTTCCTTCAGGGAAAAGATTTCTTCGTTGCTCTCCGAGGGGCTCCACCCGAGAAGCGCCACAAAGTTTACCACCGCTTCCGTCAGAAAGCCCTGTTCGATTAAGTCCTCGTAGGAGGAATGGCCGCAGCGTTTGCTCAGCTTGTGATGCTCCTCGTCCGTAATTAAGGGACAGTGCACATAGACGGGAACCTCCCAGCCGAAAGCCTCGTAAAGCCTGTTATATTTAGGGGAGGAGGAAAGGTATTCGTTTCCCCTCACCACGTGGGTAATGCCCATCAGATGGTCGTCCACCACGTTGGCAAAATTATAGGTGGGATAACCGTCTGATTTTATCAGTATCATATCGTCTAATTCCGCGTTGTCCACGGAAATATCGCCGTAAATTTCATCGTGGAAAGTGGTGGTTCCTTCCGTGGGATTGTTCTGCCTGATAACGTAGGGAACGCCGGCGCGCAGCTTTTCCTCCACTTCTTCCTTTGACAGGGACAGACAGTGCTTGTCGTAAACGGTGATTTCCTTGTTGCCGGAATCGCTTTCCACCACCTGGGTTTTCAGTCCTGCAAGACGTTCCTTGTCGCAAAAGCAGTAATAAGCCTCTCCTTTTTCAATCAGCTTTTTGGCGTATTCCAGATAAATTCCCTGCTTTTGCCGTTCGGACTGCACATAGGGACCCACGCCCCCGTCCTTGTCCGGGCCTTCGTCATGGACAAGTCCCGTCTTGCAAAGCGTCCGGTAAATAATGTCCACCGCCCCTTCCACAAAACGTTCCTGGTCCGTGTCCTCAATTCTTAAAATAAAGTCCCCGTCCTCGTGCTTTGCAATCAGATAGGCATAAAGGGCGGTTCTTAAGTTTCCTACATGCATTCTGCCGGTGGGGCTTGGTGCAAATCTTGTCCTGATTTTCATTTTACGGTTATTCCTTTCCTTTTTGCGGTACTTTCTGTTTTGCCACTGCCTTGAAACCGGCAACCTCTTTCATGGCCTGGGGAATTGCAATGTTTGTTCCCGCTCCGGCCACGCAGCCGCCGGGACAGGCCATTCCCTCAATCAGACAGCCGTTCTTTTTGCCGGCCTTGGCCAGCATCAGTATTTTTTTACATTCCGTCAGGCTTTCCGCGTGTTCAATATTTACCTCAACATCGGGATAGTATTCCCTGATACATTCCTCAATTGCGTTTGCCACGCCTCCGGCAACGCCATATCCTCTTCCCGCTCCGGTAGCGTCGCTCATCTCCTCCCCGGTATCGATGGCCTCCGGAACAATTCCTTTTGCCTCGAACATGCCGGCCAGCTCCTCAAAGGTAATCACGAAGTCCACGTCGGAGCGAATGGTGCGCCGGGAAGCTTCCAGCTTTTTGGAGGCGCAGGGACCGATGAACACCACGCTGGCGTCCGGATGGTCTTCTTTTATTTTGCGCGCCGTGGCAACCATGGGAGTTAAAGCGTTTGATATCTTGTCTATGGTTTCCGGGAAAAACTTCTTGGCAAGGACGGACCAGGAGGGACAGCATGATGTAAGCAGAAAAGGCAGTTTACCCGTGGCCACTTCCTTTACATAATGCTCCGCCTCGGCGATTGCTCCCATATCCGCGCCGATTGCCGTCTCATATACGTCAAAAAAGCCAAGTTCCTTGAGAGATGCTTTGATTTTGTCCGGGGTAACGTTCTTACCGAACTGTCCCACAAAAGCGGGCGCTACCTGGGCGATAATCTTCCGTCCCGACTGCATGGCGCGGATTAACTGGAAAATCTGGGATTTGTCCGCAATGGCGCCGAAGGGACAGCTCACCATACACTGTCCGCAGGAAACGCATAAGTCCGAATCAATATAGGCCCGGCCTTTTTTATCGCTTTTGATTGCGCCGACGCCGCAGTGGGCAAGGCAGGGACGAACCTGATGGGAAATGGCGTCGTAAGGACAGATTGCCTTGCACTTTCCGCATTTGATGCATTTTTCCTGGTCAATCACGGAATGGCCGTTTTTCATGGAAATGGCGCCCCTCGGGCATACCTCACGGCAGGGATGGGCCACACAGCCCATGCATTTATCCGTCACTTCATATTTATTTTCGGGGCAGGCGTTGCAGGCAGAAGGAATCACCTGCATTAACGGCGGCTCGTAATATTTTTCGTCAATATTGCTCTCCTCAAGCCCCTGCGTCACATGAACCGGCATATTTTCCGGTCGCAGCGACAATCCCATAGCCAGACGTATCTGCTCTCTTGTGATTGCCCTCTCCCGGTAAACGTTTCCGTATTCCGATTCATCATAATCCACAATTTTGTAGGGTAAGGCTTCCACATCGTCCTTCAGATTCTCCGAGGTGTAAGCCAGATTTGCCACTTCTTTGAAAATGCGTTTTCTGTTCTTGCGAACCTGAGTGTCTATTCCTCTCATATCCCATACCTTTCCGTCCGGCTCCATGCAAAAACACATAAGAATTTCCGCACGCCTTCCATGTGGTTTTATGTGTAAGAAATCTGATTTTACCTGTTTATTTTTACACAAACTCACACGGAAGTCAACAACCACGTTGCAAACAGCGGGGTTGCTTACCTTTGCCGGCGGACAGGGCCTGAATTAATTTTCCTCCTCTGCCAAATCCTCCGTTTCCGTCAGTTTGAAATCTTCTATTGACTTATTCAGCGAGTAATAAACGGAAGAATCCACCACATAAACGTCGGCTTCATCGTTTACATTCAGGTAATAGCCGCTGATAATGGAGTTGTAATCGCCCACCTTTATGGTATACATATTGTCATCCCACCTGAGGGTCAGATTGATGACCGGTTTATCCAGTCCGTACTCTGACAAATCCTCCGCGTTTTCGATTCTGGTGGAAGCCGTTATTTCCGTGGCGTTTGTAAGAAAATTTTCCACAAGGCTTTTGTCAATGGCAGTCCCTTCATCTTCCGCGCATTTCCAGTCATCGCCCTCCTTTACAAGGTTCACGTTTCCCTCGCTGCCGATGATTCCAATATCCGTAATCTGAGATTTGTCAATGGAAACCACACTGTGGCTCTCCTCCCCATCTCCCTCTTCTTTTGGCAAATTCTCCTTATGAAGCCGGAGGGCCGCGAAAGCCCCGGCTGCTGCCAGAAGCAGAATAAACAAAATTATCAGCCTGTTCTTTTTCTTCTTATTCATATTATCACCTCAATTCCTGCATCTTGTTTACCGGCGCTGTGTTTCGTACCTGCTTTTTCAGGCTTTCCTTCTTCTGAACCAGACGATAAAGCCTGTGATAAGGAAAGCAAAGGGAATTACCACCACTGCCAGAAGGGCAAGCAGGGTAATGCTGCTTTGTGTCATGGCCAGATAACTGTTTTCATAATCTTTCACCGGAATCACAATGCTGTTTGTATAGGATACGAAGCTTCCCAAAGTTCCCGTAAACAGCTTTAAGTTTGTTCCGGCCACAATTTCATTGGCGCTTTGGGTAAACAGGTATTCGCTGCTGTAAACAACGGCCGTGGATATCTCGTTTTCCAGCGTCTTTTCACATTTAACGCCTACATAAAAAGGTCCGTCCACGTCCCCCTCCTGTTTTGCGTAATCGCCTCCGGCGGTCATATTGTTCCTTGCATAGCTGCTATCCGAGGTGGTAAGAAGAGACGTTGCCGTCACATCCTCCATTTCCTGCACGGTAATTCCCTGAGCGTACGGAACAAAAACATAGCTCCCAGTGTCCACGGCGCCCTCTGTTACATCGTCATAGGCGACTTCGGGAAACAGATAAAATGGATCCTGATAATAAAAATCAGCATCGTCTTCAATTATCAGCCCTTTTGTGATTTCCAGTCCGTAAAAATCAAGCAGCCTGTTGAAATTCGGCATTTCCGAATCCGTAAAAGTGGAAATGAACAGAACGTCGCCCCCCTTTTCCATATAGGCAAGCAGCTTTTCCGTATCGTCGCCGGACAAATCCTGCGTGGGCGCATAGAGAATCACGCAGTCTGCATCCTCTGGAACGCTGTCATAATTCAAAAGGTTGATGGTTTCATAATCAATATTTGCCTTTTGGACCGCGGAAGTAAACTCCGTCTCAAAGGCCAGCTCGCCGTGGCCCTCAAGCATATAAATTTTAGGCATATCCTGCGTGGTCACATACACGATGGCGCTGGTAAGCTGCCCCTCGCCGTCGTAGCCGGTTACCGTGCTGGAATAATTGTAGTAATCAAATTCCGACTGGTAAATCTCGCTGTAATCTATTACCGTACTGCGCCTTGCGTTCTCCACAATCACACTGTTCTGCGAAACCAGGGAGTCCGTATATTTTGTAAAAAACTTGGGATTAACCGCCGGGTCCACATAAGAGACCCTGATATGAGAGTTATATCCCGCATAATTCCGTAAAGTAGCGTCTAACGTCTCGTCCGCCTGGGATTCATTTGCTAGGACATAGATGGAAATGTCCTCGCCTATCTCTGAAAGAACTTCTTTTGTGTCGTCGGTAAGAGAATAAAGCCTGTTTGCCGTAACGTCAAAAACCGTGTATCTGGACGGCAGTTCCGCCGCGATAAAGTTCACCAGAACTATGATTACCGCGCTGATTATCACCGTACCCGAGCTGTAGAACCCCATCCCTAAAGTCCTTGAGGAAATTTCATACCGCCGCTTCTGGATGGACTGTACCGTAAAGATAAGAAAAAGCACAACGACCGATAAAAAGTAGATAACGCCCGTAAGCTGAAAAGAGCCGTTTAGAAAACCTTCGAACCGGCCCACCATATCAAAGGCGCTTAATATTTTCGTCAAAAGGTTCCCTGTGGACGATATCATATTGCACAGCCCGGACATTACATAGCCTGTAAATAAAACGCCAAATGTAATTACCGCCGCAATCACCTGACTTTCCGTCAGAGACGAGACAAAAATACCGATAGCAATACCGGCGATTCCGTAAAGAAAAAATCCCAGAACCGCAAGATAAGATTCACTGAAGGAAACCGTTCCCCATATACTTAAAATAAGGGGATAGGCGCAGATAATGCCGGTGGGGATGGCAAATATCGTTACCAGCGCCAGAAACTTGCCCATCACAATACCGGTTATGCCGACCGGCGACGTAAGTATCAACTGGTCCGTCTTCTGATGGCGCTCCTCCGCCAGAATGCGCATCGTGAGAACTGGAATGCTGATGAGAAATAAAAACACGATGGACGACAAGGCATATCCTATGTAGGGATATCCCATAAACAAATTGTAAACGGAAAAATAAATTCCAAGAAGGAACATCATCGACCCGATAAAAAGGGCTCCCAAAAAGGAATGGAAGTAGGAATGTAATTCTCTTTTATAAATCGCTGTCATGGCTTTCTCCTCCTGTTCTGTGGTTACTATCATCCTCTTTCCCGGGTTCGTTTCCGGTCAGTTCTAGGAAAATATCCTCCAGAGATTTTTCCAGACGGTTCATGGACATAACAGGAAGCCTGTTTTCCGCCAGAGCGTAAAAAAGCGCTTCCCGGATATCGTCCTCTTTGTCCGTTTCAATAACCAGTTTCACGATACCTTCCTCATTTTCCTTTTCAAAACGATATCCCTGTATCCTGTCAAAGCCTTTGAGCACGGCTTCAACCTTTTCCTTTTTTCCCAGAATGGATATTTCCAGAGAAATGCCGCCGTTCATAAGCCCCATAAGACCGGCTGGCGTGTCGCTTGCCACCAACTGGCCTTTAGAAAGAATCATAATCTCGTCACAGACGGCCTGAACCTCCGACAAAATGTGGGAACTTAAAATAACCGTATGCTTTTCGCCCAGCTTCTTGATGAAATCCCTGATTTCAATAATCTGTTTCGGGTCAAGACCGGCCGTGGGCTCGTCTAAAATAATGACTTCCGGATAGCCGAGCACCGCCTGGGCCAGCCCCACCCTCTGCTTATAGCCCTTTGACAGATTCCGGATAAGCCGCCCGGATATGTCGCTAATCATGGTAAGGTTCATTACCTCCGCAATCTGCGTCTGCTGCTCTGCCCTTGGGATTTTCTTCAGCCTTGCGACAAATGTCAGATATTCCGTCACCGTCATATCCTGATAAAGGGGCGGTACTTCCGGCAGATAACCGATACATTTTTTCGCCTCCTCCGCGTCTTTCATAATGTCATAGCCGTTAATTTTAACGCTTCCCTCGGTTGCTGCTATGTAGCCCGTTATAATATTCATTGTCGTACTTTTTCCGGCACCGTTAGGCCCTAAAAAGCCGTAAATTTTGCCCGGCTCCACTTTGAAGGAAAGATGGTTCACTGCCAGATGACTGCCGTATTTTTTTACAAGATTTTCAACTTCTATCAATCTTTGCTACCTCCCGTCTTAAAATTGAAAGTATCATAACTCTTAAATGTGTTTTTTTCTGAAAGAAAATGTGAAAAGTTTGTGTTTGCCGGGAACCCGAAAAAACTCCCATCATACTATATTATTAAATAAAATCTGAATTTATGAGAGGATAATCATGCAGGATTCCAATTTTAACGAATACTTTGACCGTTTCCCGCTTGCAATGGCGTATGTTCCCTGGCAGCACCTTACAAGTGTTTTTCAAAATCTTGATGAAGCCTATAAGACGGGCACTATCTTCCCCGAGCTTGAAAAACCTTTTACAGGAAGGAGATGTGTGAAATGACAATGTCAAACGAACAGCGCAGACTTTTCCATGACATCGGCGTGATTGATTTCGTGATTGTTGAAATGAACGAATATTTAGATACCCATCCCACCGACAGGGAAGCCATGGACTATCTCTCCCACTATGTCCGCATGAAAAATCAGGCTATGCGGGAATATGCGGTGAAATACGGCCCTCTTAGAATCAGCGATGTGGACGGCTGCAATGAAAAAGAATGGAAATGGGCGACACAGCCATGGCCATGGGAAGGAGAATGTTAATTTATGTGGAGTTATGAAAAACGATTACAGTATCCGGTAAATATTAAAGAACCCAACGCAAAAATTGCACAGGTAATTATGTCCCAGTACGGCGGGCCTGACGGGGAGCTGGGCGCGTCCATGCGCTATCTTTCCCAGCGTTATTCCATGCCTTATAATGAAGTGTCGGCTGTACTTACGGATATCGGTACGGAAGAACTGGCCCACCTTGAAATGGTATCCACCATTGTCCATCAGCTTACCAGAAATCTGTCCATGGAAGAAATTGAAAAATCCGGCTTTGCAAATTATTATGTGGACCACACCGTGGGCATCTGGCCCATGGCCGCCGGCGGGATTCCTTTTAACAGTTGCGAGTTCCAGTCGAAGGGGGACGCAATTACGGATTTGTTTGAGGATATGGCGGCAGATGGGGCGATTTTGTAAGAGCAACATGAAAAAATATGATAAAACAGATCTGCTTCATTTTGAATCCATCAACGAATCAACTTCTTAAGTCTCAAGTCAGTCTCAAAATTATATGGAAAAATGAGACTGATTTGAGACTTGAAATGAGACTTGCTATAGTCCATTTCTGTAAACCCTTGAAAAACCGTGCTTTTTCAGCCTCAAAGCGGTTCCGGACTGTTTGAGACTGCATGAGACTCACTTGAGACTGAAATGAAACTGAGATTTTACAGAGTCCATGTTGAGGTGTTTTTATCATATGCTTCGCCTGTTACTCTTTTAATTTTTGCATAATCTTTGAACACGGTTGCCCTTGAAATATCCAATTCTGCCATAACCTGTTCCACTGACAGATGGATATTTTCACAAATCATATCATAAATTTTCTGTTCTCTTTTGATAATGTCTTACTTCCTTTGCTGACTCTGCCGCTTGAATTTCCAAAAACAGAACCCCTGTTTCTTGACATTTTTCTGTTTTGTGGTATTATTTATTTAACATCTCCCTCAGGCCTCTGTGGAAACACACGCACACTTGAGGGCGTTTTGTTTATAAGGAGCAATGATATGGCAGATAAGGATTTTAAGACAATTGAAGAACAGCTGGAAATCCTCCGTTCCCGCGGTCTCACCATCAATAATGAATCCCAAGCAAAAGATTTCCTGCTGCACAATAATTACTACCGGATCAGCGGCTATTCGCTTACCCTCCGTAAAAATAACGTCTTTTCCAAATCTGCAGCATTCCAAAATATTGTTGATATTTATCACTTTGACCATGAACTCAGGCACATCATCCTACAATATCTTGAAGTAATCGAAGTGCAGATGAAATCCGTATATGCTTATGAATTCACAAAAGTTCACGGGCCTGTCGGCTATCTTGACCTTAACTTTTTTACCAACAAAACCAAACACAAAGAAATCATCGCCAAAGCAGAGCAGCAGAAAATGAGCCGGCTCCCCCATGAAGCCTATCTGAAACACTTTGTGAATGATCTACAGCAGGATATTCCTTTATGGGCATACGTTGATTTATTTACTATATCCGACATCTCGTTTTTATACTCTATTTCTGAGCAGCCCATCAAGGATGCTGTTGCTCATACTTTTGGTCTGACTATGAACAAGGGGGCTTCTATCCTCGGAAGCTACATGCACAGTATGACGATCATCCGCAATCTGTGTGCACACGGAAGCCGGATCTATAACCGCCTTTTTGAGCAGAAGCCCTCCCTCAACAAAAGGGAAAAGGCGTTGCTGATGAGGGACAGTAGCGGAAATATTGACAATGCACATTTTTATGGTTTTCTACTCGTCATGAAACGACTGCTTTCTGCCGATAAATTTCATGAAATGAAGAAATCCGTCATTGCATTGACAGAAAAGTATCCCTTTGTCCGGATGGATTATTACGGTTTCCGCAGTGACTGGCAGCAAAAAATATAATAATATCTCCATAGCCGCATATACTATCTAGGACTTCTCCTACGAGCCGGTTTCCGGCGCAATACTGTGGGCGGTCTGGAGCCGGGGGTCTTCCCCGGCTCTCTTTTTTCAGTACTTCCTCACATCCGTGAATCTTCGACCTGCATCACAGATTTACCCCTGTCAAGGAATCAAAAGCCCCCTAGAATCATAAACGGATCCCCCTTTCTCATTCCCGCACCGGATCGCCCTGTCCAGCCCCATGATTGATGCAATGGCACTTTAACCCCTTCCAGAAAAAACTTTTTAAATTTCTTTCCTGCACATCTCAATCAGCTGCTTCTTGATCTTGCAGAGCATCTTGAAAATAGCGTTCTGCGACACGCCCTTCATCTTTGCGATCTCTTCCGGCGAATACTCTTCGATGTAATACAGGTGGTACAGTTCCTGGTCATCCTCCGGCATCTCAGACAGCTTCTCATAAAAAAGTTCCTTCTGTGGATCAGGCTCTTCCGCCGTCATCTCCTCGAGCTGCTTTGCGTAGGTACTGGTATCCGGATTCTCCGTCCTCATCAGCTCGTCCATAGACAGGTTCCAGTTTTTCTCTGGCTCTTCACCCGAATGCTGTGCCTTCCATTCTTCCAGAGCTTTCTTTTGCCTGGGCTCAAGCTGTGGCCAGCTGTTCTTAATATTGTTATAGATTTCCGCATCATCGAAGGAATGGAGCAACTTAATCCATACCTCACCCTCTGCGATGACAGATACCGTTCCGTCATTGAACCTATAAACATAGTTGCCCCTCTCACTTGTTGGTGTTTTTCTGAATAACATCTTTTGTCCTTTCTGCCTGAGCCAAACGGAGGGAGAAAAAAGAGCCGACCTGCCACCGATAACATACCGACTCCATCTGCAAAAAATGGCGCAGCAAAACACGGTAGGAACATCGGATTGCTGGAAACGGGTGCTTTTATTGCATCCGCTTCATCAGTTCCTACTAATCCCTCCGTCTTTGTGGCCACTCAGACTAATGAGATATTTCAGGATTATTCCTGATGATGTTATGATAAATCTAATTTAAAATAATTGATACTCTAAAGATATACTATTATTTTTTGAATGATTTTGGCTTTTACATATTGTTATTCTTATGTTTTTATGATATATATTTCTATAAGTTATACTTATAGTTTTTTTATAAGATATTTGTAACCTATAGTTATATTTACAATTACATTTGCCCTGTTCGAAGGATGATAAAATGGCAGAAATCAATGACAGTTTTTATGAGAATAATCTGTTCCGCTTTGACAACAGCCCCTGTAACTGTGCTGTAGACACGCATAATATCGCTCCAAATCAACCACCGGAAACAGTAATAAAGGTTCAATCTATTTCTGGAGAAAAGATTCAGTTTGCCTTTGCTCCCACGGAAGGTCTCGTTCGTCTCGGAAACAAAGGTGCTTTAATTGAGAAAAATCTGTTGGGAAAATTGATTGAAGTAAAGAATGGAGATACAAAAGCTCTCTTCAATTATTTTGAACGGAATGGATTTCTGTTCAACATCAGCGACATTTCATATGAGCCTATAGATACGCCTAAAATGTTTGAATTAATCAGAAGGCTCCGCACTACAGTAGAGCTTCTAAGCGCTCTCGGAGCAATAAAAAAGGATTATCAGAGGATTCTAGGATTATCACTCTATCTTATCCTCTCCAATCCCATAGAGATTACTTTTTCTTCTATGCATACGCCATACCGTACCTGTGAGCATTCCTTTTTAGACAAAATAAATGTTGCTTTCGACTATCCAGCACCAGAATACTTTCAGCAGCAATTATACACAGATGAATGCGTAACTATTCCAGACACTCTTTTGAAGCAGCCATATAAATTCGATATGCAGCTATATATGTCTATCCTTGAAGGTTCGGGCGATGAACATTGGATTCCAGGTTCCTCACATTCTCTGTTCCGCAGTACCGCTATACTCTTCGCTCATGCAATTAACGAGGATTCAGATACGCGTCGTACGGTAGATTTTCTATTTCATTATTTTTGTGATGTTGGTGTCGTAAAGGATGTAAAAGAAGATGGCTCTATTAAATACTACAAAGAACCAAATCTCAGGAAAATAACTTCAGATATGAAAGAGCGCATAATAGAAATTGCAAAGCATGTTATCGCTGAGGAAATAAATGCCAATATGTCAGATATCCACCCAGTCTACGATGCCGAAAAAATGACCCCTTCATGGAATGTAGATACTCTGCTCGGTGGACTATATTTTTCAATTTTCTACATGAAGCCGGATCTGGAATTATTCAGACGGTGCCGACAATGCGGAACATTCTTTCCTGTCCGGGCGACATCCACTCGAAAGGTATATTGTAGCGACGAGTGCCGGAACCGATATCAACAGACCATGCACCGCAAAAGGAAACGAGAAAAAGAAGAGAACAACTAAAAAAATCCCCTGCTTCCAGTTTTCTTGGTAACAGGGGATATCTTTCATTTCGGCGGTGGCACGGGATCTCGCGTTTTTACATTCTCAATACATTCTGCAAGAGCCGCCTTATTCTTTATTGAACTTCCAATATAGTGATACAACATATATCTGGTATCAATTACGATGCCTTGAATACGGTGATAATATTTGATGTTGGTCTTCCAGTCGCTAACCGCTTCTCCGATAGTTCCAAACGGCTCTATCAGTCCAAACACATTCTTCTCCATATTGTATGGCATCAGAAAAGCATTGAACAATATATCAACGGATATTCCGTGATACTGCTCCAGGTATTCACCGTAAGTGACCTGCTTGTTTATTGATGATGCATTTGGCAGATGATTCGGTACGCCCGTCCATCCGAACCGATAACACTTTGCATCCAACACATAATATTTCCCATCATAAATCATGATAGTATCCGGCATAAGTGGATGCTTTTCCTTGGACTTCCTTTTCTGATCTAAAAGCCATCTAGTACGCGGGAAATATTTATCTTTATTCTTTTCACCGAATGCCTTGTCGATGATTTTCTCCCATACATGATCAAAATCATCTGTACCAAAATAAAAAGTTCGCTCCGTTGTTTTTTCATCCATATATTCCAGCATATCCAACATGCCTTGGAACAGATTTCTTTTGCGGTCGTCATTGGTATTTGATATTCTACTCTTGACCACTGCAATGGATGCTTTTGTATCTGGAAAATAATCTGGCTTTTCAGGTAAATATGAGACATAAAGCCATCCCAGTTTTTGAAAAGCTTCGTAAACACACATCTTATTGATTAGAGTAATCATCTTATTATCATTTGGCATTGAGGATCTTACTGTAAAGTCGGTATAAATAAGAGAACTCACTCCATTTGCCTGTTGCACAAGAGGTGTCTGATCCTTAAATGTTTTCGGCCAATGTTGATTTCCTTTCGGACTCGTCCTGAATACCGGATCTGTCTCCTTATAGTAATTTCCTCCCAAGGAAAAGTAAAACTCCATAACTGTTCTATAAGCATTTATCGGAAAATCCACGGTCTGGTGAGCCTCAAATTTATTCAAGGCTATGACACGATCCTGCTTTGAGGTAAACTCTGAAAGAATATGTATCAGATGCTTTATATCAGTACGAATTTCCTGCTCCGTATCCGGCAACTGATAACCTATGGGAAAATAAACCATAGCCTGATCCGAATCAGCCTTTACTCCCACAAAGCGATCCCCATCTTCATTTGAATTAATATGGCAACGGTCGCGGATGTTCTCTTGAACTTTCGCAACAGCAGCTAAAGCAGATTCAGCGTCCATCCGCAATCACCACCTTTTACTCTTCATCTTCATCCTCTGGATTCTGTAAGGCATCAACAATATTCTGTTTAAACATTCTGAATCGCTGAATACCCTCTGCATACATAAATGCACGGATAACGCTTTCAAGGCTTCTATACTCGTTGGTATCAAAAACAACCTCTCGATTAAACTTAAAAGCATCGTCCCAAAGATACTTGATAACTTTCTCAGGGAATCTACGATTCTTCTTCATTGTTTCTCGAATTTCCATCAGCCGCTTCTTATCATCATCAGAAATTGCATCTGCGCTCTCTTTACGCCTGAGATCATCGTACTCTGTTTTTGTGAATTCAACGGCATTTTCATCTTTTAAAATGTCCCGAAGCCTCACAAAATATGCACCGAGGCGCTTATCTTCTGAAGATGACATCCTGACATTGTTGCTTACAATGACATCATTGATCTGCTTACAAAATACTTCCCATGTAATACCCGTATCCCATATTTCAGCATTTGCAAATCTCTGATCCACATTTTCAAAATTATTCTCAATAAGTCGCATCTCCCATCTTCTCTGAAATGCCGTATCCAAAGTGAACACGTTCTGGTCAGAAGTGTTCATAGTACCTATTATTGAAAGATTTGACGGTATCCTCACTTTTTGCACCGGGTCACCATATACAATCTTAGCAACATTTGGATTAGTGATGCCATATTCACTTGTTCCTATCGGATAGCCATCATCGTTTACATCATCAATCTCAACTTTGCGATCTAACAGCTGGAATACCTCTCCAAATATAGCTGGTGCATTTCCACGATTGATTTCCTCAATAATTAAGATATATTCCGTCTCAGGATTGTTATATGCATCCTTCAGAATATTAGTAAATGGACCAGCCGTAAATTCATAGCTTACTTGTCCATCACCACTTACCACCGGAAGAATCTGTCCAATAAAGTCTGAATATGTATAATCAGGATGGAATACAAGTCTCTCAACTTTTGTTCCCGGAACACAATATTCATGCTCTATTGTCCAGCTTTTTCCAGATCCTGGCACCCCATATAGCAGTACATTTGCACCTGTTTCAAGTCGTTTTATCTTTTCAACACTTCCAAACGGATTTTTCATAGAGTTGACAAATTCTATTCTATGTTCAAAAATTCGAATGACCCCTCGTCTATCGTTTTCGAACATTTTTTCTAAACCAGTTCCATCTGGCCAATCAGAAGGCATCATATCTGTATTGACGTAGCTTGCATAATATCTCCGATATGTTGTTCTGATAATCATAATAACAAGGTTATCAATAATCCCCTCAAAGTTCCCTTCTGATGTATATTTCCCTTCACCATCACGATTTGGTTCTGGAAATCCATTGTCCAATGACCATGCCGGATGCTTGTACTTCAAATTTTGCCGGCTAATTCTATAATTATTTCTTCCCTTACGAGGTGCAAACTCCAAAAAGTCAGCGGTACCTTTTTCATCTCCAAGCACATAAGCATAAAATGTGTATATAAATCTCTCTTCCCCTTCCAGAGGACTATCTGTTATCTCAGCGCAAGAAAGAAAATCAACAATTTCATCATTAGATATCCCTGTTGCTTCCAGATATGTTTGTCCTCCACCGCTCTCAGGTTTGTCAATGTCATACAGTTTTTTGAAATCCGAGGGGTTAATTTTTCTGTAAAAAATCCTATCAATATACTCCATATGCTTTACCGCCTTTCTATTGAAATCAGATATTCCTTCAAATTTTTTGGCAACTTACTGTTGTTACTTCTAAATCTATTATAATCTATTTTAAGCACTTCTACATGACCAAATTTTTTAAGGCATTCTTCAAGTTCATCAAGTTTAAAAAGTCCATCTTCGCTATAGCTAACCAGGAATTTATCACAGTTCATATCTCCTATTATTTTTTCAAAAGACTGTATTCCTCTTGTTTTTGTACAAAGCTTTGAATGCTGATCCCACCAATCTCTTAAGCCACTCTTACCTATAGCTTCGGGAAAATCTCCTCTTGCAATAGTTTCCAGTATATGATAATTAGCTGCATACTGTCGCTTCATATAGGGTGGATCAATATAGCATAAATTTGCAGTAATCCGATTTGCGATTTCTTCAGCAAAACCTAGCAAAACTTGATGTCCTGTTGCATTTTCTGAGTATAATTCAACCGGTTTTAACTCCATATTATCCAATGAGTTTTTCTTGAAATCCGCCAAAAAATACCCATATGTACCTGAAATATTAGCAATTTCATTTACCGCCATTATTAAAGTATGTTTAAGCAAGGATTCTTCTAACGGTGTGATGCATTGTTTGTTTTTCCATTCATTTATTTTTTCACGAATTGCGTCTATTTTACCTGCATTGTATGAGCTGAAATATTTCCTTGGTTCGCAACCACTGGATGGATTCCCAGCGGGAGAAAATTCTTTATAAAAGAAGCTTTCACGAGGTTTGAGGTTGTTCAGGTATCGCAAAACCGAGGCATATGCTCCATCAGTGTCTAAAGGCACTTCATTCGCTACGATAAGGCCATTAAAATCAGAGGCTCTATCTATTAGCAAATTAACATTCAAATGATGATATGAGTATGTCATCATATCTGATGCCACAACTCTATATCCTCTTTTTCGATACTCAAGAGAGACTGAACCCGTACCCGCCATAATATCTGCCACAGTCCCCTGATTACCTATCAGTTCTTCTGTTCGCTCCATTATATATGGCAATAGCTTGGTTTTGTTTCCAATATATCTGTACATTTTATCCTACCTCAAACTTCATATCGTTTATCGCACTCAAATCTGGAAGTCTGCTCATTTCATTTATTATCAATAATACATCTTCCTCGGTAAGTTTGTATTTTTTGAAAATCTTACATTCCAACTGGATATCCAACTTATAATCATATTTATTCATCAAAGATTTCGACAATTCGACAATCTCTCCATCCAATTTACTACCTGAATATTTACATATGGGCAAAGAGAATATGATTTCCTTCGTTAAATACGGATGAGATTTCCACTCATTTTCTCCATATGTTTTCAAATAATAATAATATACAACTCTTGAATTAATCATAGCCAAGTAGTATTCAAGAGGTATCTTGTCCTTATTCTCTTTTTTCTTTTTTAAGATATACACTGTTTGACTCGTTATTCCACCGGAATAATCTACTGCAGCATATATCCCTAAGCCTGTTTTACGAACCAAAATTTTGGGTGGTTCATATAACGTTTTGTCTTTATAATTAATACCGGGCACATTCGATAAAATATATCCACCCTTTTCGATTTTATATCTTTTCAGATTCTCGCCCACACATAGCGCTACGCTGTTTTGAACCCTTTTCTTTGAAACAACGCTTTGAACCGTATCACTTGTTACAGGAATGGATTTTTCACAAAAAGAACAATTTTTCTTTCCTTCTTTTAACTGCTTCTTTTTATATCCCTGGGCCATTCCACAATAAGGGCAGCGAACAATGTTTCCCGCCTTGGAAATCTCTACGCCTCGTCCAAATAAAAATAAATCTTTCCAGTCAACTCCCTGTTCCCTTATTTTACTTATTAGAATTTCCTCTTCTTCTCTGATGTCAATATCAAACAAGTAATTATCATTCCGACAAAATCTACTCTGGGTAACCTTATGGAAGCCCTCTTCATAATAATGATACAGAGTGTTTTCTCCATTCAAAAATGCTTTCCTATCATCAGTCGTTAATCTAAAACACTTTGTTTTGCAAATATCATTTGGAACAACTTTTTTACAGATTATTACTGTTGCAGCTCTATTGACTTCACTGAAAATTTTTTCACCAAGCCGGGCTATGATCTTAATTTCTGTGTTTCTTACTAAAAACTCTCGAAGACTTATGTTCTGAGCATCGAACAATGAATCAGGTAAAATAAAAGCAAAGTACCCTCCATCAGCAATAATTTTGTATGCCAATTCTACAAATAGAACATAACTATCATACTGACCTTTTATCAAATTAAAACCTGCATCGCTCAGTTGTTCTCTACTGTATATTTTTTCAGAACTCCAAGGTGGATTTGCAATGATTGCTTGCACTCTACCAAGCTTCTCTATCCAATATTTATCTGTATTCTTTTTTACATTTTTGGGTAAAATACTATCATTGCACACGAGAGTTCTTCCCATAGCGTTGCGAGAAACCACCTCTTTTTCTACATCGATTCCATAATACTTGTATCGAGAACCACACACTTTTTCTGTCGCTTTTAAAAGCGCACATTCGCCACAAGCAGGATCCAGAATCATTCCACCATCAATAGAGTCTTTTTTCATTTCTTCTGACAAAAGCTTGGCAACAAAATCTGCAAGCCTATCCGGCGTATACACTACTCCATACTTTTTCGGTGCCATACGGGCATCCTCCCTACTATAACTCGTTAATATCAATGCCCGCTTTAAGTAAACACGCATATCATTCATAAGAAATCACAACTGCTATGGGCTTTCCGTTCTTCTGGATAAAAGCTGTTTTATCGTTCTCAGCCAGTCCACGAATCAATTTCGATGCCTGACCACGGTTAAATTCTCCAATATTTAAATGTTCCATCGGAACCAATTCTTTCTTCATTTTGCCCTACTCTCTTATCTGTATCATTGATTTCATCACCCAACTCAACAAAATAATTTTACCACAAGTTAATTATAATTAAAGTCTTTTTCTTATGAAATTTTATTCCTCAATTATAATTTTAATGAGAGCTAGACACCCGTGTCCGGCTCTCACTCTCAATTATTTTCTCCAAATAAATTTCCCCACAGCAGAGTTGCTGGGAATGTCCCCTGAGCCATTCAACTGCCACTTGTTATGCCCCGGATGCTCCGTACCGTCTGCCACAGGGTGTTCGCCCTGCCGTGGTGGTATGGATGGGATGCTCGGTTCTTATGGAATATGATCACCGTTCCCTTCTCCAGATACTCTGGATTATACAAATACCAGTAATGGCCAATATCCTGAGATATGATCGTCACATCATACTCATTCACGGAGATGATGTTGAAATATTTCGGAGCCAAATATTTTAGATTATTAGTATTCATGATGAAAAATGTATTAACAAAAAAGCAAGTTTCGCCTGCGTAACTCAACACCCACTCCGTTCGTTTTAAGTCACTCCGGCTTACTTGATGGGGCTTCCGGTCTACGCTCCGCTCCGTTCCGCGCTAAGCAGACATCCACTGGAGGTCCAGCGTCCCCATACCCTCGGCTCTTGGCATATTCTATGCACAATATACTATTATTTTCTGTTTATAAAACAACCCAATTAAAAAAATCTAAGAAAATAATAAAAATTATAAACTTTCTATAAACTGCTTATTTTTTACCCTCTCCCGCCTGCTATTAGTGAAAGGTAAAATTTTTTCAGTAACTTTCATTTTTATAAGACCAGCATAACGTACAAGTAATTCTACATACGTTGTCATATAGGCAAAGGGAGGCGATATTTTGTCCAATACAGACTCAAAAAAAATTTGCAAAAATATTTTTAAGAATGGGGAAAGC
>CAJTMZ010000023.1:28182-40023 GCA_910577445.1 uncultured Lachnospiraceae bacterium
TAATTTTACCAAAGCATGGATTCGCCTTATCAATCAGCTTGAAAAAAACAACGGATACCAGGCTTCACCTGCCACCCCTGTGTTTAACAATAAATTAGTTGAAGGAAAACGATAATTTGCAAGTTATATGTTGCCATGTATAATAAATACATGGAGCAGGCTTGTTTTTATCTCTTACAGGAGGGATAAAAACGAATGAGTATGAAAGTGGCTATTTACTGCCGTTTATCTGAGGAAGACAAAAACAAGCAGTCTGAAACCGATGACTCAGGCAGTATCCAGAACCAGAAATCAATGCTATTACAGTACGCCATGAACCAAGGATGGGAGGTTTACAATATTTACAGTGATGACGACTATGCCGGGGCTGACAGACGCCGCCCTGAGTTTAACCGTCTGCTAAAAGATGCGGAACAGCAAAAATTCAACATTATTCTCTGCAAAACACAATCACGCTTTACCCGTGAGCTTGAACTTGTAGAAAAGTACATACATGGACTTTTCCCAATTTGGGGTATTCGCTTTATCAGTATTGTTGACAACGCCGATACCGCAAATAAAGGCAACAAAAAGTCCCGTCAAATAAACGGGCTTGTCAATGAATGGTACTTAGAGGATATGTCCGAAAATATCCGCAGTGTTTTGACAAGCAGACGGATAAACGGTTTTCATATTGGCGCATTTGCCCTTTATGGTTACAAAAAAGACCCCAATCAAAAGGGACATTTAACCATTGACGAGGAAGCCGCCGCCGTTGTCCGTAAAGTATTTACCCTATTTTCACAAGGTTACGGAAAAACTGCAATTGCCCGTATGCTCAATGACCGGGGTATACCCAATCCAACGGAATATAAACGTCTGCAAGGTTTGCGCTACCAGCAGCCCAAAACCAAAAACAGCACTCTCTGGAAATATTTTGCCATCTCCGACATGCTGACAAATGAAATGTATATCGGAAATATGGTTCAAGGCAAATATGGCAGCGTATCTTACAAGACGAAACAAAACAAGCCCCGGCCTAAAAGCGAATGGTATGTTGTAGAGGGAACACACGAACCGATTATTGACCGTGAACTATGGGACAGAGTACAGGCGTTAATCTCACAGAAGGCAAAACCTTTTGATACTGGCACAATAGGTTTATTTGCGAGAAAAGCCCGGTGTGCAAACTGTGGTTACACAATGCGCTCATCCCAAACCCGGGGCAAGCGCTATCTAAAATGTTCAAATCACCATGTTGCAAAAGACGCCTGTATTGGTTCCTTTATCTCCGTTGATAAGTTGGAACGACTTGTTCTTGACGAACTTAACCGTTTAGCAGATGAATATCTCGACATAGGCGAATTAGAAAGAAATATTGAGTTCTGCTCCAACTTGTTGGAACAAAAAGCCCGGTTGCTTTCCGATATAGCCGCCTATAAAAAAAAGATTGCGGAATATTCAAAAGGCATTCAGGAACTTTATATGGATAAGGTAAAGGGGTTGATATCCCAAAGCGATTATGTGGAAATGTCAAAAGAGTTTACTGCAAACCGCGACCGTTTGGAGCGTATTATTGTAGACGAACAAAAACAGCTATCTGAAACCGAAGAAAAAATAACGGCGGGCAGCAATCGCCGCGAACTCACCTCGCAATATACCAACTTGAAACACCTTACCCGTGAAATCGTGGAAATATTGATTGATCACATATCTGTTGGCAGGCGTATTCCGGGAACAAGAGACGTTCCGATTGAAATTCACTGGAACTTCTAATCAAAAGTTGTTCTTATATGATTGCGGCAGAGCAAAAAGCCCGCACAACCTACGACAACATTCTGCGGCTCGTAAAAGACGACCCGGACGTGTGCGAACCGATTAAATTCCTTCGTGCGAGGGAAATTGTACACTTCCAGAGATTCGGTGAAGCCCTCCGAATCGTGCAGGATAAACTGGACTCCAAGAACTTCTATGCGTTCAACCCGGAATTTGACTGCTCTAAATAAAAGACTTGAAAATCAGGTTTTACCTCAAATGACTATTATTGATTTTCAGTTAACTGTGAAAGCATCAGCCAATCCTGGCTGATGCTTTCGTTTACTCTGCCGTATCCACAATTACAATACTGGAATCGCCCTGCTTTGCCTGTTCGATTACCGCTGCCGCCAGCTTCTGAAAGGACCCGTAAGAGGAAGTCGCCCCGGTCAGCGCGTCAACCTCTCCCTCTCCCTGCCCGTCTAAAAGCTGACCGGCGTAGAAGCGGGTATACTCGTTCGGATAAGTTCCGGCGCCATGCAGCATCGCCTGCATATAGGTATTATCCCAGCTCTTGACAAAACCGCTGGCGTTTTCCGCGTTATATTCCACCGAAACAATATTTCCTCCCTTGACCATAATCGTAATATATTCTTTCCAGCCGTGGCTGAACTCTGAAGCCTGAGCAGTATAATAACCATCCTGAAGACCTGTCTGCTCGCCGCAGCCTGTAAGCAGCATAACCGAAAAAATCAATGCTATGCCAAACATTCGTTTCATCATTTCTCTCATCTTCTTCAACGTTATTCCTCCTTCAAAGCAAATTTCTTTACCTGCACCTGAAGTTCTTCGGCTTCCTTTGCCAAAATCTCGCTGGACTGGCTTGTTCCAACGGCATTTTGCAGATTCCTGTCGGCGATGGATGAAATTGTCGCAATCCTCTCTTCCATGCTAATCAGCGCGTTCTCCTGCCCCTGCACCGCCGCTACCAACTGGTCTGATATTTCACTGATTTCGGTGGAAACACCGTAAATAGCCTGCAGAGATTCCGCCGTACTGGCATTCAATTCCACGCCTTCCTGGATAACGGCCTTGGTATTTGTTACGATATCCACCGCGCTTTGAGCTGCCTGGGCGCTTTTTCCTGCCAGCTCTTTCACCTCCTCGGCCACAATGGCAAATCCGCGGCCTGCGCTTCCGGCCCGCGCCGCCTCCACAGATGCGTTCAGCGCCAGAATATTGGTCTGGAACGCAATATTGTCAATGGCTTTGGCAATACTCGTAATTTCCTGGGCGTTGGAGCTGATATTGCTCATCGCGTTGGAAAGGGCATCCATCTGCGTATTCGCTTCCTGTACTTTTCTGGTGATTTCACCGGTCATAGTATGTGTCTGGTCACTGCTCCTAATTACGCCGGCAAGCTGTTCCTTGACATGGGTCACTTCATCAACCAGTACCTCGGTCGCCTGATTTTGTTCTAAAGATGCCTGATGAAGCTGGCCTGACTGTCCGCTCAGTTCTTCCGCCATTTGGGCAAGGCGAGCCGCAGCCGCCCGAAAGCCCGATATCGTCTTATTCATGGATGCCAGAATCGTGCCAAGGCTGTTACGAATCAGCGTGAAATCACCTTTATACTGAACCTGAGGCTCAATCTGCAGGTTACCGTCCGCAACACCGCTTAATACCTGATGGATATCCGATATGTACCGGTTAACACTTCCTACCGTATCTGCCAATGTTCTGGTCATAATTTCAAGCTCATCCCCTGACCTGATATGCGCCACCTCTGTATGCAAATCGCCGTCGGAAAGGGCGACCATCCTGTTTGTCACATTCTTCACCGGTTTGGATATTGACCGGGCCATCCGCAGAATCACCAGAATGGATATAAAGAGCACCACCAGCGTGCATATTCCAGCAACTATCATCGCCCCGTTTATCAGATTATTGTAATCCGACTTTGGCACCTGGATAACCAAAGCCCACTGTGTGCCATGAATGGGTGAAAAAGCCACCAGCATCTGCTGTCCGTCAATGTCAAATTCTGTTGAACCGGTCTCCCCTGTCGTCACGCTTTTAATCGCTTCCTCATTTCCGCCGCCAAGCTCCAGCAGCGTGCTTTTGGCCTGAACCTTTGACTGGTCCGGATGGCCGGTGACAATTCCTTCACGGTTAACCATATATGCCATACCGTTTTTTCCTATGTTTATACTGCTCAGCACATCATTGAGCATATCGTATTTATAGACGCCCACCAAATAAAAAGCGGTTTCGCCGTTTTCCTTTACCGGCATCCCCATAGTGATGCCCAGATTTTCCTGAAAAATAGTACTGTTATAAGTGGTCAGATTATCTGTTTCCTTAAGCATTGCAAAAAAGCCGTCATCCAGACTTTCCGGCGCGCCGTCTATTCCCTGGACCAGCCTGCCGCTTAAGTCATAGAGGGCAATCGTATAAAATTCGTAAATCTCGGCCGCTTCTGTCAAAACAGCCTCCCATCCGTCCGCTGCCGTCTTTCCGTCATGCCCGGATTCCGTTACGTTTCCTCCTATGTCAACTATGTTCATTCTCGAATCGCCGGCAAGCATCATCATGCGCTCCGCCAGCATGCGAATATTTGCCTCCACTGTCTTAGCTGACTGTCTTGCCATTGGCTGCAGGCTGTCCAGTAAAATACTGTTTGCCAGCGATTGCATGGAAAGCGCCATAATCACGCAGCATACTGCCACCAGAATCAAAATATTGAGTGTGGTGTTCCTCAAAATCCTTCCGTTAAGACTCATCCTCGTTTTTCGACTAATGCGGGAGTCTGACTGTCTCGTTCCCATTTTCACATTACTCCTTTTTCTTAACATTTATCCTGAACATAATAAAAGGCCCACTTCCCATTCGGCAATCCCCTTAAAAAGGGTCTGCCTGTCATGGATAACAGACTTTTCTGCATTATCATAACACGAACCCTTAAGAAAGAAAAGCCCTCCCTGCCATTGAAATCAATTTTTCCTTATACTTTCCTTAAGTTTGCCTGATAGACTCTTTTTCAGAAAAACAATTAAAGGAGGATATCTCAATATGCAACAATCAACAACTCAAACCTTACCTCAAAAAGGATTATCCGGATTCTCACTGAAATATCTGGCAATGGCTTTCATGGTTCTGGACCACATCCAGTACTTTTTTGCCTACACCGGAAAAGTTCCCCTGTTTTTTTCCATGGCCGGCAGAATGGCGGCGCCTCTTTTTCTTTTTTGCATTATTGAAGGCTTTACCCATACCCGTGACCGGAAAAAATATTTTATGCGCATTTATCTGTTATCAGTGCTTATGGGCGCCGTACAGTTTTCGTTCTACAACATAGGACATTTTCTCGTGCGGGCGGACGGGTTTTTCCCACAGAATCAGATGCTTGCATCCTTTTCTATCCTGCTTGTCATTTTGCAGGGATTTGACTGGTGCGCGCGCAAAAAATGGGGGCGGGGCCTTGCGGCTATACTGATTCCGGCTTTTTTCCCCTTTATCGTGACCGCTCTGATGATGTTTTTCCCCAATCCGGTATTTAATTTTTCCCTCAGCCTGCTGGCTTTTACCCTGCTTCCGGTGCACTCTTTCATTATAGACGGAGGAACAGCCACCCTGATTTTCGGTACGGTTCTCTATCTGTTCCGCAAAAACAAAAAAGCCCAGGCGGCGGCTTTTGTTGTGACATGCCTTATTTGGGATATTGCGAGGCTGCTTCTTATGATTCCCAACCTTGGCCTTACCGATTTTTTCACAGTGGCTTATGAATGGATGGAGGTTTTTGCGGTTATTCCGATGTTGTGCTACAATGGAATGCGGGGAGAAGGCTCTAAGCGCTTCTTTTACTGGTTTTATCCTGTTCACGTTTATGTGCTGTACGCCCTCTCCTGCGCGCTTTATTTTCTGTGGAAATGAAAGGAGTTTCAATGGCACATATTCTGGCAATTGACGACGACCAGGCCATGCTGGTTCTGATTAAAAATACGTTAAAAAAGGACGGCCACGAAGTAACCTGCATGGAACAGATTACGGAAACGCTGAAAAACAAGCTTTCTTTTTACGACCTTATTCTGCTGGACGTTATGATGCCCGGAACGGACGGCTATACCTTCTGCCGCAAAGCCCGCAGTTACACGGACTGTCCGATTCTTTTTCTGACCGCCAAAAGCCTTGAGGAGGATGTGGATTTCGGTTTTTCCGTGGGAGCGGACGATTATATCAAAAAGCCCTTTTCCATTCTGGAGCTGCGGGCCCGGGTCAACGCCCATTTAAGGCGGGAACAGCGGGAAAAAATCAGATGTTTTTCCGTGGGGAGCATCCGATTTTTTCTGACCAAAAACGAAGCCTGGGCCGGGGAACAACGGCTTCCGTTTACCAAAAGCGAATATGAAATCACGCTTCTGCTTGCCAGAAATCACGGGCAGATATATTCCAGAGAACAGATTTTTGAGAATGTTTACGGTTATGACAGGGAGAGCGATATTTCCGCTATCACAGAGCATATTAAAAATATTCGGAAAAAGCTTGCCGCCGCAGGCGTATCTCCGATTGAAACGATTTGGGGGATTGGCTATCGATGGAAATGAAACCGAAAACCGGAAAGATAATCAGCATAAACCGCTTTTTTCTGATTTTTTTAACCCATGCAGTCCTTACTTTGATTGGTACTGCTCTTCTGTGGGCGGTTCTTCTGTCCGCAGCTTCCGTTTTTCATGTCCTCGTTCCGGCAAACGCGGTGGAACGCTCCATTTCCGCCTGGTGCGAAACGCTTGACGGACACAGTTCGATAACGCCGGAGGAAATACCTTCCGGAGCGGACTACGCTATTTTTGACAAAAAAGGCGTTCTTATGCAGACCAATTTAAAAGAAGATGAATTAAAAAGCGCCCGGAAGATGGCGTCCCAAAACATACCGGGAGACATAAAGCGCAGCGGCACATATATTTCTCTCCGGCTTTTTACGGACAGTCAGTGCGTTATCGTCTCTTATCGGCTCGCCGCACGCTTTTCCTCTCCCCTTCTTCGGCGGATTTTCCCTAACGCCGAACTCTTTTTCTTTTTGCTTCTTCTTTTTATGATTATAGCAGATATGATTATGATTTCCGTGCGCTATGCCCGCAAATTAAACAGGGAACTGCAAAAACTGGCCGCGGCGGCCGACCGGATTTTACAACAGACGCTGGCCTTTGAAGTGGAAAAAACCAGACTTCTTGAATTCAATCAGATTATGGATTCTCTGGAACATTTAAAGGCCGATTTGCAATGCTCTCTGGAAGAACAGTGGGCAATGGAGCAGCGGAAAAAACGGCAGTTAACCGCACTGGCGCATGATATCAAAACGCCCCTTTCTATTGTGACAGGCAACGCGGAGCTTTTGCTTGAGACCGAACAGACCGGGGAACAGCGCGAATACAGCGGATTTATTCTGTCGCATGCCAGACAGATTCAGCGGTATGTGACGGGAATGCTGGAAATTGCAAGACCGGCAGGCAGCCCAAAAGGCCGCTGTGAAATCAGAAAACTTTTATCCGAAACGGCTGAAAATATTGAAAGTCTTGGAAAAAAGAAGCGTCTCTCCTGCGTCCTTACCGCAGAGAATCTGCCCGATACACTTCCCGTCTCAAAAGACGGGCTTTGCCGAATCCTGAATAATCTAATCGACAATGCCGTACAGTATTCTCCTGACGGCGGCACAGTCTTTCTTTCCGCGCAGGTCAGGGGAACAATGCTTCAGATTTGTATAAAGGACCAGGGGGACGGTTTTTCAGGGGAAGCCCTTTTACTTGCCGCAGACGAATTTTACCGCGCCGACCCAAGCCGCGGCAGCAAAGAGCATTTCGGACTGGGGCTTTCCATCGCAAAACAGATTGCCGCGGAACTTGGCGGAACCATTCTTCTTGAAAACGCGCCGGAAAAAGGAGCTCTCGTCACGGTCAGCCTGCCCCTGAGCAGATAACACGGGGCGGAGGACGACAGCAGTATGCAAATGCACCTCTGTCTTAAACAACAGAGGTGCAGCATGAACTTCTTAATAAACTTTCTTAATAATTTTCAGCGTGAACCTCAAAATAACTCTGAGGATGATTGCAGACAGGGCAAATCTCAGGCGCTTTGGTTCCAACCACGATATGTCCGCAGTTTCTGCATTCCCACACCTTTACTTCGCTCTTCTCAAATACCGCAGCGCTTTCCACGTTTTTCAGAAGGGCACGGTATCTTTCTTCATGGTGTTTCTCAATCTCACCTACCAGACGGAATTTGGCAGCCAGCTCCGGGAAGCCCTCTTCCTCTGCGGTCTTTGCAAAACCTTCATACATATCGGTCCACTCATAATTTTCGCCGTCTGCCGCAGCGCCCAGATTTTCAGCGGTACTGCCGATTCCCTGCAGTTCCTTAAACCACATTTTCGCATGCTCTTTCTCATTGTCCGCCGTTTTTAAAAACAGGGAAGAAATCTGCTCATAGCCCTCTTTTTTGGCTACCGAAGCAAAATAGGTATACTTATTCCTGGCCTGGGATTCTCCGGCAAATGCCGCTTCAAGATTTTTTTCCGTCTGTGTTCCGGTATACTTGCTCATTGTTGTTTCTCCTTTTCATTTGTAAATTGTCAACACTGTTTTGAATATCCTGTTGCTATCATACTTGAAACGGGACCAAATAGCAACAGATTTTATCTTGAGCTCCCTTCAAAAAACAGGGCAATCGTTCCCGGGCCCGAATGCGCGCCGATGGTGGGGCCAATATGGTTGATTTTAAATTCTTTTATTCCAAACCTTTTTTCGACTTCCGCTTTTACATATTCAGCGTCCGCAAGAGCGTCTCCATGGCTGATAAAAACAATGTCGTTTTTACCGGAATACCCTTTTGTCTTTTCCTCCATATAGTCAACCAGTGCGTTCAGGGATTTCTTTCTTCCCCGCAATTTACTGATGGGAATTAAATGTCCCTCATCGTCTACGTGAAGAATCGGCTTGATTGCCGCAATCGTTCCCACAATGGCGGCCGCCCTGCTGACACGTCCGCCCCGGTAAAGATGATTCAAATCGTCTACTGTAAATACGTGGGTAAGGTGCGCCGCCAGCTCGTTCAGATATTCGGCTGTTTCCTCCATACTCTTTCCCTGCGCCTGCATCTGCAGTGCCTTGTGTACGAAAAGCCCCTCTCCCATAGATGCGCATTTTGAATCTACCACAATAATTTTACACTCGCTGTCTTCTTCCATAAGCTCCCCGGCCGCCAGAACGGAATTGCCACAGGAACCGCTTAATCCGGAGGAAAAGGAAATATACAGCAGATTTTTATTCTCCTTTAAAAACTCTGTAAAATATTCCTTATACTGCTGCGGATTTACCTGAGAGGTGGTGGGCATCTTTCCTTCTTCCCGCATTAAGCGGTAAAATTCTTTCCAGTCAAGCTCATGGTCCTTGCCGTAAGAAACCCCGTCCATAATATAATTGAAATAAATTAAACCGACCTGATTCTCCACAATATAGTCCATAGGCAAATCGGCTGTGGTATTGGTGATGATTTTAAATGAAGCCAATGCAATTTCCTCCTGTTCAGATATCAACTGCCATAGGGCAGCCTGTCAATGAACTTCATTGTAACATCTTTCCCTGCAATTTTCCATTCTTTTTTCAAAGAGCACAAATCCCAGAGAGTTTCAACGAGCACAAATCACGGATGGAAATCACCCTTCCCTGCTTATTCCACATGGATTTCCTTTGCAATGACAGCCTTGTTCGCGGCACTGCTGTTCATTCCCTCATTTTCCATTTGAGCCCAGTCATCAAGATTGTCAAAAATGAAAATGTGCAGCGTTTTTATTTCTTTCCCCTGAACGGCAAATCCGGCTCTGCCAGCGGTTTCCATATCAGAGTAAAGCATTTCTCCATCCTGATTAAATACAATTGTCTGGCAGGGCTCATAAGACCATCCAAGCATTTCAAGCATCTCTTCCTCTGTTAAATCGGGATTTTTTGAAAGCAGTTTTTCCCTCCTGTCATCCGTCAGTTCTCTCTGCTCTCCCGGTGTTGCCGCGTGGATAATTACCTGATAGGGAGATACTACTATATTATTAAGCGTAATATTCCCTTTCGTCTCCCCCACTTCAATTATCTTTACATCTGTCTTGTTTGCTTCAAACGGAAAGACAATATTCCATTCGCCGTCTGTCCAATGAGAGGCAGTTATTTCCTCGCTCTCAGACATTCTCTCGTCATCATATCCAAGACCGCTTACCTCTAAACTCATTTCACCTCTGCCATCAAATTTTTCGGCAAGGTTCACTTTCAGCATACCCACAAATGTACAGTCATCGATTACTTCCCCCTCAAACGTGTTTTCAAGCTGCCCCAACGTATTTCCGTCAATACTCCAGTTTCCGCTGATGTAAAATCCAGAGGCTGTCCTGCCCGTATCATACATATTGGTATGATGTTTCGGAATGTGGGTAAATTCCGCATCCTTTGCTTTAATATTTACTGTAAGAAATATCGAATATCCATCACAATAAACTTCTGACGCCGTCAGTGTAATTCCCTTATCCGATACGGAATATTCCATAGTATCCAGATTCCCGGCAGAATCCTCATTCGTTAAAACCAAATCCTTATCCGCATAATCACCGGAATATATCACATTATCCTCTACCTCCTCAAAAATTTTTCCGATGAGCGGAAGCTTCGCCGCAAATGCCGGATTAAAATATCCCGTCCCGCCAATACCAATAATGACGGCCGCTGCAGCCGCTGCAATACCTTTTCCAACTTTGCCAAAGTCCATCACTCTATCCTTCCTCCTTTTGTATACCCTGATTTCTGTGTCACTGATTTCAGGAGCAAGGGCCTGCTTTAAGATTTGATTCAATTTTTCATCTGTCATATCCTATCGCCTCCAATTTTTCCTTTAACTGCTTTTTTGCTTTCCGCATTCGGCTCTTGACAGTTCCCTCCGGCAGACCGAGTATCTCAGCCATCTCTTTTATCCGCATATCTGCGGAATAATACAGATAGATTGGCATTCTGTATTCTTCCGGCAGAGAGGCAACCAATTCCCGAATCATATCTACCTCATTTTGCTGCAAAACAATATGTTCCGGCATGGTTTTGTCATTGTAGGAAGAAATCTGATATCCTCCGTCAGCCATCTCGTCCATACTGTCAATTGGAATCAGCCTCATCCTGTTTGCATATTTTTTCTTCTTATTCTTCCAGAGATAAATCGAAGTGGATAAAGCGTAACTCTTTGTATTCTGCGCAGAGTCCAGCTTTTTCTTTTTCTCCAGCAGTTTGAGCATAGTGTCCTGATACAGTTCGTCTCCGTTTTCCGCATCTTTTGCCATCATCCGGCAAAACCGCAGAATATCCTTTCCAAACTTCAGGACAAACCGCTCGAATGCGTCATTATTCATAGCAGCCATCCTCCTTCTTCTTTCAAGCCGACTTGCAAGGATTTGCCCTTGTAAATAAATATTGTCGTGACTTTGAAAAAAGTTTTCAGTTGTCCCCGCTTGTTTCTAAATTTTCTATCCACGGATTTGAGTCGCCAGAAAAATACTGCAGATAAGAATACACAGAATAAGGAAAGAGCACTTTAACAGGATACTAAAACCAAGAGACCTATCCCTGACGGCGTACTTCCAGGGACACGCGTCATTATAACGCACAGTAACCTGCGTGCCGGCAGTCCATTTTCTGGCATAAGGGTAATGCGCTCTCCAGGTATTTCCTTCCGTTCCCCACTCTAAGGTTGGAAAAACCGCTTTCTCTCTGTACATCCAGTAACCCGGAGAAAAAATATAAGGATAATTGGAATTTTTATCCTGTGTCTCGCGCACCGGAAGATATCCTTTGTGGTCTTCATTCTGTTCCACCAGCCTTTTAGAACGTGAAACGGCGAACAGCTCCTTTTCAACAACGCTGGCTGTGGAACTCCCTTTGTAGAGGAAAAACCTGATTGCGTCGGCTACCTCTGTTGCACATTCAATAATCAGAAAGACCATTGCCAGTGAAATCAAAGTCAATAATAAAATTTCATTCGTCATAACAGTCGTTTTAACGTTTGTCATAAAAAATCCCTCCTTTGCCT
>CAJTMZ010000024.1:0-16762 GCA_910577445.1 uncultured Lachnospiraceae bacterium
CAAAAATAAAGTACAGAATATATACAATATTAACAATAATATTTCTAAATTGGTTTTTGTGTTGACATTTATGAATAATAATGATAATATTTGAATACAGAAAAACGTTTTTCTAATAGGGGGACATATGTCAAGTATTAAAGATGTTGCAAACAGAGCAGGCGTATCAATTTCCACGGTTTCGAATGTAATAAACGGAAAGCGTTATGTCAGCGCAGAGCTTACGCAAAAGGTTCATCGCGCTATCGCAGAGTTAAATTATGAAGTTGACTTGGTGGCGAGAAGTCTGAAGAATAACCGTACCATGATAATAGGCGTTATCATTACATCACTAAATCGTATCTTTATTCCGCAGGTCCTCAATGGATTGCAAAAAGGAGCGGAAAAATATGGATATCATTTATTGATTTATGCCACGAATGATGATATTGAACAGGAGAAAAAATATCTTCAGATACTGGTAAACAGTAAGGTGGATGGAATTATCATTGATACGGTGGCCGATGTGGAGGACGGGGAGTATTATAGTCAGTTGGCTAATCTGGAAAAAGGAAGCAAAAAGATTCCGGTTGTGAGTATTGAGCGGGATTTAAGTCAATATTCTATTTGTTCTATTTATGTGAATAATGAGAAAAGTGCTTTTGGCGCTGTTGAGCATTTAATTGAAAATGGCTGCAGAAAAATTTTGCATATCAGCGGTCCGAAAGCTGTTGAGATGGTTTTGCATCGAACAAAAGGTTACCAGGAAGCGTTAGTGAAGCATGGATTGGCGTTACCGTCTCTGTATAATGCAGAGGGAGATTTTTCGCCATTGAGCGGCTATCGGGTAGTAAAGAAAATGGTGAATGATGGGATAGTATTTGACGGTATTTTTGCGGATAATGACCAGATGGCAATCGGCGCTATCAAAGCGCTGAAAGAGTATGAATTTAAAATTCCCGGGGATATTAAAATTATCGGATTTGATAATACTTTTGTATCATCTATTGTGAAGCCCTCGCTTTCTACAATAAATGTTCCCAAGTATAGAATGGGATGGGAAGCGGCAGGTAATCTGTGCAGAATGATAGAAGAGGAAAGCGACGATAAAAATCAGGGGATGCATACGATGGAACTGACTACGAACCTGCTGGTTAGAGAGTCTACCGGCGGCGGTGTTGAAGGTTGGGATTTGGAAGGATGGTGATTTGAATCAGGAAGGACAAAAAAGTTCGGAAGGTATTTTTTACAGGTCAAAAAAACGTTTTTTTGGCGTGGGAAGTAAAACACAAAAAAATTGGGAGGGAATGTAAATGAAAAAAACAATGAAAATTATTATGAGCGGACTTTTAACGATTACATTACTGGCCGGTATGACAGCCTGCGGCGGAAATGGGCAGCAGAAGAAAGAAACGGACAGCGTACAAAAATCCAATAATACGGAAGTGAATGTACAGGGAAACACGGAACCAAGTGACAATACCGAGATGGCAAAAGAGATTGATTTTTACTCCTCTATCTTAAAGGAAGAAGGATGTCTGGCAATAGCGAAAGAATTTGAGGAAAAAACGGGTATTAAGGTAAATGTACATTCTTATGATTCTGCAGATTTCGTACAGGCTTTCATGGTTGCAGCTAATGGAGGAAGTCCGATAGACGTTATGCTGTTGAATGGACAGGACGTGCGGTATTTTATGAAAAATAATCTGATTCAGGAGATGGACGGTAAACCGGGTGCCGACCGGGTGAATCAGGGGGCTGTTGACCAGTATACCTATAATGGAAAATTATATGCGATTGGTTCTAAAGGTGGAAATTCTTCAGGTATTTATGCCAACATGGATATTATAAATCAATATGGTGGAAAAGCTCCGGAGAATATGGAGGATTTGCGTGAACTGAATGCAAAGTTAAAAGCGGATGGCCTTTCTTTATTTGCTTTCGGAGGAGGTAATAAGTATATGTGGCCCATGTGGTATTTTTCCTGTATTGGGCAGACAACTGATGGAAAACCAATAGAGAGGACAGAAGAAATTCTGACAGGAAAGGCCAAGTTTACAGATGCTGATTCAGTAGAGGCTTTTCAGGTACTTCGTACATTTGCGGAAGAAGAGATGTTCCAGCCAGGATTTAATGGAACTGACAGCGACGGCGGAAAAGCCGTGTTTGTAAATGGTCAGGCGGCACTGTTTTATGGAGGAACCTGGGAGATAACCGGTTTTCTTGAGGCAGGTATGGAAAACCTGGATTTACTTCCTTTCCCGATTATCAAGGAAGGTGCGAAATCTATTCAGACAGGCAACGCATCTGATGGAGCATGGACTATTTATAGCAAAATTGACCCTTCCAGACAATCGGCGGCGGAAGCATTTATTGATTATATGACAACAGATGAAGTAATTGAAGGATTCAGAACAAGTGATTCTGCAGACCTGAGGGATTATGCGAGAGTCAGCTGTAATCCCAATGTACCGCTTCCCGAGGGAACGGATAAACTGACTGAAAAACAGATGGACTTTCTGGAGACTATGACATTTACGCACCCTGACTGGATTTATCCTCCTGAAATAACGACTGCGCTTCAGGACAATCTGCAGGCACTTACCGGACTGCAGATAACAGCGGAAGAGGCGGCACAGGAGATGCAGAAAGTCATGGATGAATTACTGGCAAATGGATATGACTATAATGAGGTTGAGCAGGGAAATTAGAACAGTATGATATATCCGGGATTGATATATTTGAGCCAAGATATATTAATCCCGGATTTTTTAAAGATGGGAGTGATGATGTGTCAAGGATAAAAAGAAATTTGCTGATAGGTCTGTTGTTTTCTCTTCCGGCATTATGTCTGTACTTTATATTTACGATATTTCCGTTTTTTTACGGGTTTTATATATCGTTATGTCAGTGGGACGGTTTTAATGAGCCGCAGCTGATAGGAATTGATAATTACATCAAAATATTTCAGGACAGTAAGGTGTTTGAGGCCTTAAGTCACAATGTGATATATGCTGTGGGAACTGTTTTGGTTAAGCTGGTTTTTGGTTTTCTGATTGCCTTGATTTTGAACAAGAAACTAAGAGGAATAACAGCATTCCGGACAATTTTGTTCACTCCAGTGGTCATTTCTTTTATTGCTATCGGCTCTATCTGGACCTGGATTTATAATCCCACGCAGGGAATGCTTAACAGGATTTTACAAAATCTGGGTGTTATGAGTCCGCAGAATCCGATAGCATGGCTGGGGGATGCCAGATATGCATTGATTGCAGTGATGATAGTGGACGTCTGGAAATGGCTTGGGTATCATATTGTACTGTTTCTTGCCGGGCTCCAGACGATTGCTTCAGAGTTATATGAATCTGCAAGAATTGATGGAGCAAACGGCTGGCAAAGTCTGAAATATATTACAATGCCACAGATGAAAAGTGTGTTTTACATGAACCTTACCTTTTGTCTGGTGGGCGGATTTAATGTGTTTGATGTGATTATGGCAATGACGAAAGGCGGACCCTATGGAAAAACGGAAGTAATTGCAAAATATATCTATGACACCTCCTTTGGCTCGACAAATAAGTTTGGTTATGCAACTGCTATATCTATTTTCGTATTTCTTCTTATGCTGAGCGTAACACTGGTGATTTTGTATTTTATGAGAAAAGCGGAAGAACAAATGTAAAGGAGGTCGAAAATGAAGTTAAAGAAACGGATTATTTCAATCATTGATTATGCAATTCTTACTGTTTTGTCGGCTGTCATTATCGTGCCTCTTTTATGGCTTTTTGGAAATTCCATGAAATCGGATAAGGATGTTCGTGTGAATATGGCAAAACTTTTGCCGACGTCTGGCGAATGGCAGCCAGAAAATTATATACAGGCATGGAAGAGAGGAAATATTGGTCAGACTATCTGGAACAGCCTGTTTAATACATTGATAGCAGTGGCGCTGATTTTAGTAGTGGCTTATTTTGCGTCTTATGCAATAGCAAGAATCCGGTATAAGGGAAGTGAACTGGTGCACGCACTGTTTGTCTCTATGATGATGGTACCTCTGGCACAGGTGGTAATGATACCACAGTTCCGAATCATTTCGGGAATGAATCTGGTGGATACCCATTGGGGAGTTATTCTTTTATATACGGCTGCCGGAATTCCTTTTTCGGTATTTTTGCTTACATCTTTTTTGAGAAAGATTCCTATGGAACTGGACGAAGCGGCCCGGATTGACGGCTGTGGCAGGCTTGCAATTATTTTTCGGATTTTATTGCCGCTGTCCAAGCCTGGGATTGCAACAGTGGTGATTTTTCAGGGTATGAATGTATGGAACGATTACTTTACTGCTCTGATATATCTCAGGTCACCGGGGATGAAAACAGTTACGCTGGGGCTGAAAAATTTTATGGGACAGTGGGGGCTGGTGGATTATAACCGATTGTTTGCGGCAATTGCAATAGTTACGTTTCCCATTGTATTGTTATATGTCATTTTCCAGAAGCAGTTTGTAAGCGGACTTACTTCCGGTTCAATTAAAGGTTAGAGAGAGGTACTATATGAATAACAAGGATATTATTTTAAAAACGTTCAAAGAAAATGAGGGGATTTTTCGGTTGATTCCTATATTTGTTCCCAGAAGATTTGCAAGCCCCGGGAAGAGACTGCGGCTTCA
This sequence comes from uncultured Lachnospiraceae bacterium, assembly GCA_910577445.1. Taxonomy (GTDB): domain Bacteria; phylum Bacillota; class Clostridia; order Lachnospirales; family Lachnospiraceae; genus Suilimivivens. Next base: position 4,649 of record CAJTMZ010000024.1, read on the forward strand.
TCCGGACGATTATTATGCTTTTGGGACAGCGCGCGGAGCCATCAAGGAACGTTGGTTTTCCAGTGTCATCACCTGTATGAACGGTGAGATGGCAAGGGAAGATGAGGGGCTTAGTTATGTTTCCTATTCCGGGGACCCTAAAGACAGGTTTACATTAAAAGAAGCGATTGAGATGCTGGGTGAAGCAGTTATTGGAAGAGAATTGATGGACAAATATGGGACATGGCCAATGTACTCAAAATTCTTTGATTATGAAACGCCGCTGTTCCATCATCTGCATCTGGATTTTGAAGCGGCAGCAAGAGTGGGAAGACTGGGAAAACCGGAAGGATACTATTATCCGCCACAATATAATCCGGTGGAGGGAAAATTTCCCCATACTTACTTTGGCTTTTGTCCGGACGTTACAAAAGAAGATGTGAAAAAGCGTTTGGAGCAGTATACTTCCGGGGACGGAAGAATTACAGAGCTTTCCCGTGCATACCGTATTCAGCTTGGAACGGGATGGTATACCCCTCCAGGAGTGGTGCATGCGCCGGGCTCTTATCTTACTTATGAGCCGCAGTGGAATTCTGATGTAAATTCTGTATATGAAAATGTTGTGTTCGGAGAAGTTTATCCTTATGAGATGTTGGTTGAGAACTGCCCCGGGGAAAAACAAAAGGATTTGGATTATGTAATCAGCCTGATGGACTGGGATAAAAATACTGACCCTGATTACAAGGAACATTATTTCAGAGCACCACTGGTCATCAGCGATGATGAATCGTATATGGAAAAATGGGTGGTATACGGGAATGACTACATAGCGGCCAAGGAACTTACCATAAAGCCCGGAAAAAGCGCATTAATTAAGGATGAAACAGCTTACGGATGTATTTTGGTGCAGGGGCACGGAAAGTTTGCCAGTTATAAGGCAGAGACGGCAGGGATGCTGCGCTTTGGGCAGCTGAGTGCTGACGAGTACTTTGTCAGTGAAGAGGCAGCCAGAAAAGGGGTTGTGATATCCAATGAATCCCAATTTGAACCGCTGGTAATATTAAAGCATTTTGGGCCAAATAACCGAGAGGTGCCGGGAAGACAGTCAGGAGGGAGATAGGATGCTTAAAAAGATTCCAAGATTAATTTTACCGGATTTTATGAAGGCTTTGATGGAGATGGGGCATGGAGATGAAGTTGTTTTTGGCGATGCAAACTTTCCGGCGGAGTCTTTGGGGAAAAAGGTAATTCATATGGAAAACAGCAGAATTACGGAAATTCTGGAGGCGGTGATGCCCTTCTTTGCGCTGGATAACTTCGTATCCGAAAATGTAATTCTGATGTCTGTGGTGGCAGGAAAGGGAGAGGAACCCTCTGTCTGGGGAAAATATGATGAAATTATCAGAAAATATGATGAGGAAAAAGCGTTTCAAGGATTTTCCTTTTTAACCAGAGAGGAGTTTTATGAGCGTGCCCAAAAGGCCTGCATAGTGGTAGCCACAGGCGAAAGGGAAAAATATGCGAACATCATTTTGAAGCTGGGTGTAGTGGAAGGAGAAGCATAGTATGAATATTATCAGAATTGAAACCGAAAATTTGCGGTTGGAATTTGACGGGGAGAACGGCTCCCTTACAGGTATTTTTTCAAAGAAATCAAACTGGAACGTTATAAAGCGTCCTCACCTGGGGCTGTCCTGGAGGATGATGATTCCCGTAGAGGGCAGGAGGAACAACGAGGCCTGGGGACATGAGCAGGAAAAGGCTCCTTTGTGTGAATCAGGAGAGGATTTTGTAAAATTTACATGGGAAGAGATTTCCTCCCGATTTGGAGGAACCCATCTGATAAAGGTGGAAACGGAGTGCCGGATTGAAAACGGTCAGCCAATATTCAGAATGCATATCGACAATAAGAGCAGCCATATGGTGGAGAATGTATACTATCCGTATATTGGGGATTTATACCGTCCGAATAATGCCAGGAAGTTTAAATTTGAACATGGAAGCTATTGTGGGATGAAGGAATATGAATTATATCCTCTTTTCCCTAACTGCGCGGGAACCCATAGCGTGGACTATCCCACTTTATGTGTGGAAGACCATATTAATCCGCCCATGAATCCGTTTGGACTGATTTCAGATGATTGTGGGAACGGCCTGTATCTGGGTGTGGCGGAGAGAAGGATTGAGCCGGTGACATGGCATGGGGAATATCTGCCCGGATGGGCGAACTCCAATGATTTTCGGGTGTTCGAGCAGGATAAAGTCGGGGATAAAGATACGTATGTAAGATTTGCCGTAGGTCACCTTCCCTTTGTAATGCCGGGAACGGAGTTTGAACTGCTTCCCTTTGCAATGGATTCTTATAAGGGAAAATGGAGTGTAGGAGCAGAATGTTACAAAATACGAAGCGAAAAATGGAATACTTTGCCTAAGCTTCCTTCCTGGGCACGGGACCCTTATTCCTGGCTGCAGATACAGATTAATTCTCCGGAGGACGAGCTGCGGTTGAAATTTAAGGATTTTCCCAAAGTTGGAGAAGAGTGTAAGAAATATAATGTGAAAGTGATTCAGTTGGTAGGATGGAATAAAGGAGGACAGGACAGAGGGAATCCGAGCCATGACCCGGACCCACGTCTCGGCACCTGGGAGGAATTAAAGGAAGCAATCCATAAAGTCCAGGAAATGGGAATAAAAGTGGTGTTGTTTGCCAAATTTGTATGGGCTGACCAGTCCAATGAGGATTTTAAAGAAGTCTATGAGAAACATGCGGTAAAAGACCCCTATCAGAATTACTACGTGTATAAAGGTTATCAATATATGACACTGTCCCAAATGACCAATGTAAACACAAGGCGTCTGATTCCAATGTGTTTTGGGGATGAAGAATGGATGGAAATTTGCAAAAGGGAATTTCGCAAATGTGTGGAACTGGGGGCGGACGGAATTCTGTTCGACGAGTGCCTCCATCATTCGCCAACCCTGTGCTGTTTTGACACTTCCCATGGACATCGCTATGGAGCGTCTACTTACAGCTGGGATGAAAAGCTGATTGAGGAATTCCGGAAAATAGCCGGAAATGAGGAATTTATGATTGCGGGGGAGGGTATTTATGATTTTCAGCATAATTACTATGACCTGTCCTATACAAGAACCTGGGGAAGAAACCATAAGGCGATGAGCAGAACGCTCCGGCCGAGGGGGCAGATTATGTCGGCAGTAATCGGTTTTAATGACAGGGGCATGATTAACCAGTGCCTGCTCAATAAATATATCATCAGCTATGAGCCGTATAATTTTAAGGGAATGCTGTCTGATTTCCCGCTCACCGTGGCGTATGGAGCAAAAATGGACAAGCTCAGGACAGATTTGAGGGAATATTTCTGGGATGGAGATTTCAGGGAAAAGATTGGCGGGAGCGTCACACTGGAAAACGGGGCAGAAACGGAAGCCTATGCTGTTTACGATGGGACGAATGGCAGGAAAGGCATGATAATCTGTAATTATGATGAAGAAAATCCAATTACGGTGATACCACGTCTGGATGATGGGGAAAAGCTTACCAGATACCGTCTGGTGGATGAGGACGAAATGAGGGAATTTGACGGTAGCTTCGTGATTCCGCCAGGCAGTGCAGCAGCGGTAATTTAAGCCAGGAGGTACGAAGGGGGAAGTATGGGCAAATATCGATTTGGAATCTACGAAAAAGCCATGCCTGATACGATGACGCTGGAAGAAAAACTGTTGCTGGCTCAAAAGACGGGATTTGATTATGTGGAAATCAGTGTTGATGAGACAGAGGAAAAAATAGCCAGGCTGGACTTTTCGAAAGCAAGAGTAGAAGAGCTTCATCAATTCATGCTGGAGAATAATATTTTTATAGAGACCATGTGCCTGTCCGCACACAGAAAGTACCCTTTGGGCAGTGAAAAAGAAGAGACGAGAGACAGGAGCCTGGAGATTATGAAAAAAGCAATCATATTCTCCAGGAACCTGGGAATACGGATTATTCAGTTGGCTGGATATGATGTATATTATGAAAAGTCCAATAGCGCTACCAGAGACAATTTTACCAGAGAATTAAAAAAGTGTGTGGAATATGCCGCAGAATTTGGAATTATTCTGGCTTTCGAGACTATGGAAACGGAATTTATGAACACAATTCAAAAAGCCAAGGCAGTAGTAGAGGTAATGGAGTCTCCCTATCTTCAGATTTATCCGGATATAGGGAATATCAGAAACGCTACAGAGAATTATCAGGAAGATATTACTGCCGGAAAAGGGAAAATTGTAGCGGCACATTTGAAGGAAACCAGAGAGAACGTGTTCCGTGATATGGAATATGGCGAGGGAAGGGTGGATTTTAAAGGATGTATCAGACGGCTTGTTTCTCAGGGGGTTTTCCGTTTTACCTGTGAATTCTGGTATGACAGGAAAACCGACCCGGAAGCTTATCTTCGGCGGAACAGGGAATACATAAGGAGGTGTATGCCGGATTGAAAAAATATCTTATGGGTATAGACAACGGCGGAACATATTGTAAGGCAGCTGTCTTTGATTTGGAAGGAAATCAGATTTGTAAAAAGAGCATCCAGATTCCGGTTTATATGCCGAAAGAAGGATATACACAAAGAAAACTGGAAGAAATCAGAGATTGCAATTTTAAAATTATCAGGGAAGCTGCAGCGGAATGCAATGGTGAAATTGCAGCCATAGGAATTGCAGGTCACGGTAAAGGGCTGTATTTATTGGACAAGAAAAAAACGTTTTTATACGAAGGAATCGGTTCGACTGATGCAAGGGCGTTAAAATATGAGCTGGAATGGTGCAACGGTGAATGCGCAGAGCACATTTATGAAAAGACGGCGCAGAGGATTATGGCCTGTCAGCCGGTGGCGCTTCTTAAGTGGCTGAAAGAGTATGAAAACGACATTTACAGACAGATAGGAGCCGTTTTATCCGTAAAGGATTTTGTAAGATTCTGTCTGACGGGTGAAATCTGTACGGAATACACGGATGTGTCAGGAACGAATCTGATGAATTTAAGAACAAAAAAATATGACAAAGAACTTTTAAGAGAGTTTGATATTGAGGAAATTTATGACGCGCTTCCTCCTGTCAGGAAATCCTATGATATAGCGGGACGAATTACACAGGAGGTGGCAGAGGCGACCGGGCTTAAAGCCGGCACGCCGGTAGTGGCGGGGATGTTTGATATTGATTCCTGTGCGTTGGCACTGGGTAATGTCAATCCCATGGATATGTGTGTGATTGCGGGAACATGGGGGATTAATGAGTATGTTTCTCCGAAAATGATAGACAATAAAACAATTGCCATGAATTCCGTCTTTTGCAATCAGGATTATTATCTGGCGGAAGAGAGCAGCGCCGCTTCTGCAGGAAATCTGGAATGGCTGATGAAGCTGTTAAAAGAAAATGATTATGAAGAAATCAACAGTCTGGTAGACGAAGTGGTGCCGGAGGAATGTAATCTTTATTATATGCCGTTTTTATATGCGTCCAATGAGAATCCTCTTGCAAAAGGAATGTTTGTTGGGCTGAGCGGATATCATACGAAAGCGCATATTCTTCGTGCTGTTTACGAAGGCGTTGTCTTTGCTCATTTAACGCATGTGAAAGCATTGCTTAAGAATAGACCAGCTCCTGAGTTTATCCGCCTGGGAGGGGGAGTGACGAATTCCCGGGTCTGGTCCCAAATGTTTGCGGATATTCTGGAAATACCGGTTCATCTTAACCATTCCGTGGAATTGGGGGCAAAGGGAGCGGCTATGGCGGCCGGTGTAGGGGTCAGTATTTTTAAAGATTATAATGAAGCGGCACGGATATGTATAAAAAAAGGTGAGACGCTGCTTCCGGATAAAAGCAGGCAAATGATTTACAGGAAAAAATACAGGAATTATAAACAAATCATTCATTCTATGGACAACGTCTGGAAAGTAATTGAATAATGATGTCATATGATAATTGATTTGAGCAGTTTGTAAGCAGTTGGCGCACCGTGTATCGGACAGGATACATGGTGCGCCAGCTGTTTACAAAGACAGATAGTTCTCCGTCTTAGAAGAACCGTATGTTCCAATCAGAGAAAAAGATATGGTATGAACCACTATACTTGTTTGTATCGTATTATTTGCAACAACTTTAAAGTTTCAAAAATTTCATTTTCTTTACATTGTGTATCGATTGTATTACTATAACAAAAAAGAGGAACGATGCTATGGCGCAGACATTGGTAAATTTTAGAATATTTTTCCTCTGACAGGAGCAATGGCATGAATTTAGCACAATTACAGCAGGCAATACAGAATTTTGACGAGATTCTCCCTATAGGAAAAGAGGTTTATATTGCAGCAAAAGACAGCGAAGGGAGCGGAAACGGCGCAAAAGAGCGTGAGCTTTGTCACATAGCCGGAATGACCAGAGTGGGAAATCAGGCAAGGCTGTATGTCCTGAAAGAAAATGTTCCGGATAAAAACCGACCGGTCATGTTGGGCAATACAAACCGGGAAAGAATGAGAATCCATACAGAGCCGGAATTTTTTATGGAAGTTGCAGCGATTAAAGTGGGGGAAACGGAGCTGAGAACAAAAGGGATAATCGGATATCCTCTGTGTACACATTCTGCCGTAGAGGCGCCTTCTGCGAACTGCGCGCTTTCGGCGGAAAATTTAGATTATAACTGTGAAGAATTGCTGGTTTTTGGTGAACTTTTTAAAAACGGATGGAAGCTGCCGGAGAACAGTCCTTTTGCCCGGAAGAACTGGGAGGAACTGTGGGTGACGCGTATTGATATTGAACTGGCGGAGTGCGCGGATGCAGAGGAACATGTAAATGTGGCGGAGCCTGAGGGGATGGATGCGGCAAAAAACGGTACGCCGGCAACGGCTATTCAACGGCTTCCGTTATGGGAAAATCAGGAGGTCTTTGTCAGGCTCGGTAAGAGATGCAGAAAGCATCCGGTAGAAAAGCCTGTGTGTCTGCAGGTAGGAAAAGAGTCGGAAGTCTTTTTTTCTCTGGAAGACGGAAGCAGCGGAATCTGCTATATCAACAGGGTTTATCCTATAGACGTATGGCAGGAAAATGAGGAGCGGTTTAAGGACCCCCGTTATCTGGAGATAGAGACAAAGGAGGAGCTTGAAAAGCATAAGGAGAGTTTTTTTGAAGGGCTGGCGCAGGACTGTCCGAGAGGAATGTGTTATCTGGGAATTGAATATGAATGCACATTGAATGGAAATCTGGTGTTTTATGACAGGTCGTTTCTGGAGAGGAAACCGGAAGAAAACAGAGGAAGCGCCAGAATTATGATGATGCTGTTAAAGCCCGACGAGCCTTATGGAAAGCACGGACTGGCGCAGCATGGCTGTGTGATACAGACTCCTGTTTTTCCGGATATAAAACAGATGGAGGCGGAACTGTTTTATTATATGGAGATGTTGGGGGAGAAGGAAGTGCGATTGAAATTTGAGACGGATTAAGCTTACGGATATCTACTTTCAGCCTGACGTTTCTCTGGCAGGCGATAAGGATGTGATGGAGGTTCAAAATGATAAAAAAACAAAACAATTTTTCCATAAGGCCCGCAACCACTGACGACGCGGTGGAACTGCTTGCCATCTATGCACCCTATGTAACGGATACGGTGATTTCCTTTGAATACGAGGTGCCGGAAGCGGAGGCGTTCCGGAAAAGGATAGAAAACACCCTGAAAAAATATCCGTATCTTCTGGCAGAAAGGAAAGGGGAAATTCTCGGTTATACTTACACCGGCCCCTTTGTGGGCCGTCCGGCCTATGCCTGGGCGGCGGAGACTACCATTTATCTGAAGCAGAGCGAGAGAAAAACGGGAATCGGAAGAGCGCTGTACGAAGCGCTGGAAAAGGTGTCAAAAGCGCAGAACATTCTGAATTTAAACGCCTGTATCGGGTATCCCCAGGTGGAGGACGAATATCTGACAGGGAACAGCGTGCAGTTTCACGGCCATATGGGTTACCGTATGGTGGGCGAATTCCACAAGTGCGGCTACAAGTTCGGAAGATGGTATAATATGGTCTGGATGGAGAAAATCCTGGGGGAACATGGAGAGAATCCGAAAGAAGTCATTCCCTTTCCGGCACTGGCCGACCGTCTGGAAATATGATAGAGAAATTTGGACAAAGTATACCTGCGCAGGCGATTGCTGCGGAAACACAGTTTATTGAATTTGCGGCCTCTTTGTGCTATGATGAATACAATAAAAAAGAGAAGCGGCTGGACAGGATTTTCCTGTTCCATGAGGAAAGGTAAAGGAGAAAAGCTATGAATGTTATCGTTATCGGAGGCGTTGCCGCCGGCACGAAAACCGCTGCCAAGCTGATGCGGCAGGACCGCGGCGCAAAGGTTACGGTTTATACCAAAGGAAAGGACATTTCCTATGCCGGATGCGGTCTGCCTTATTATGTGGGGGGCAGCATTGAAAACCGTGAAGAATTAATCGTAAATACACCCAAAAAGTACGCGGGACTCACCGGTGTGGAGGTCAGGACCGGAATGGAGGCCGTGGGCCTTAACGCGGAGGAAAAGACCGTCAGTTTTGCGAACGGTGAAACCGTTTCCTACGATAAACTGGTGATTGCCACGGGCGCGGTTCCTTTTGTTCCCGACGTTGCGGGATGCGGTCTGCCCGGCGTATTTACCATGCGTACGCCTGACGATGCCATCGGCCTTCGCGCATACATAGAAAATAATCACTGCCGCCGCGCCGTGGTGGTGGGAGGCGGATTTATCGGCCTGGAGATTGCGGAAAATCTTCTGGCAAAAGGGCTTAAGGTTACCGTCGCGGATATGGCAAGCCAGGTGATGCCGAATCTGTTTGATGAGGAAATGGCCGCCTATATCCGCCGCCGTCTGCAAAGCAAGGGCATTCGAATTGTCACGGGAGCCGCTCTGGAAGAAATTCTGGGAAATGAGAAAGCTGCCGGGATTCGTACCAGCGTGGGGAACTTTGACGGGGAGCTTGTGGTGCTTGCCATCGGCGTCCGTCCCGCCACCGCTTTTCTTGCGGAATCAGGGCTTTTGATGAACCGGGGCACGATTGTGGTGGACGATTGTCAAAAAACAAATTTAGATGACGTATACGCTGTGGGCGACTGCGCGCAGGTTTACAACCGGATTACCGGAAAGGGCCAGTGGTCTGCCATGGGCTCTACCGCCAATATCACCGGACGCTGTCTTGCCAGAAACCTGACGGGAGACAAAGCTGTTTATAAAGGCTGTCTGGGAACAGGCGTCGTGAAACTGGCCGGGGATTTGAACGCGGGCCGTACCGGTCTCACCGAGCAGCAGGCCAGGGAGGCCGGTTTTGATGCAATCAGCGTAACATGCGTTACGGACGACAAAGCGCATTATTATCCCGATGCCTCCGCTTTTGTCACCAAGCTGATTGCTGACAGGGATACCCATAAGCTTCTGGGGATTCAGGTTCTGGGAGCAGGCGCGGTAGACAAGATGGTGGATATCGCGGTCACCGGCATTGCCATGGGCGCGGCGGTGGAGGATTTTGATACCATGGACTTTTCCTATGCGCCTCCTTTTTCCACGGCGATTCATCCTTTTGTGCAGGCGTGTTATATATTGGAAAATAAGCTCTCCGGCGCTTTTGAGACTTTTACGCCGGCCGAGTACGCAGCCGGAAAAGCCAGGGGGTTCCAGGTAATCGACGCCCATCCGGCGGCTGCAATTCCGGGGGCAAAGTGGGTGAACTTAAGCAAGGTTACCGCGCCTTTGGACGGCATTGGTCTGGAGGAAAAGCTGTTGCTTGTGTGCGCCAGAGGCAAACGGGGATACTTTTTGCAGAACCGTTTGAAAGCGCTGGGCTATACCAACACCCGGGTGCTTGAGGGCGGCGCTTTTGTCAACAGTGTGAAAGTTGAGTTTGCAGGGGGCGTTCTGCCCGCCGCGGAAATTAAACGCGTCAAGGGGCTGGGCTGTCTGCAGGATAAACGTTATACGGATGTTTTCAATGTCCGCGTCATTACCCGGAACGGAAAGATTACCGCAGAAGAGCACCGGGTTATCGCGGAAGCCTCCGAACGCTTCGGCTCCGGCGCGGTCACCATGACCACCCGTCTTACGCTGGAGATACAGGGCGTCAAATATGAAAATATTCAGCCGCTGATTGATTTTCTGGGCGAACACGGGCTGGCCACAGGCGGCACCGGCTCGCTGGTACGGCCTGTTGTATCCTGCAAGGGCACTACCTGCCAGTACGGTCTCGCCGACACCTACGGCTTATCGGAAAAACTCCATGAGCGGTTTTACGTGGGATACCATGACGTGACGCTGCCCCACAAGTTTAAAATTGCCGTGGGCGGCTGTCCCAACAACTGTGTAAAGCCCGATTTAAACGATTTGGGCATTGTGGGACAGCGGGTTCCCATGGCGGACTTTTCCAAATGCCGGGGCTGTAAGAAGTGTCAGGTTGAGGAAAACTGTCCCGTCAAGGTTGCCAGGATGACTGACGGAAAGCTTCATATTGATGCAAATGTCTGCAACAACTGCGGACGCTGTAAGGGAAAATGTCCTTTCGGCGTATTGGAGGAGTACAAAGAGGGCTTTAAAATTTATATCGGGGGCCGCTGGGGTAAAAAGGTTGCCCATGGTATGCCGCTGACAAAAATTTTCGACAGTGAGGAAGAAGTGCTGGAGGTAGTGGAGAGAGCGATTCTCCTGTTCCGTGACGAGGGGATTTCCGGCGAGCGGTTTGCCGATACCGTCAGCCGGCTGGGCTTTGACTATGTAAATGAAAAGCTGCTTTCCGACACCATCGACAAGGCTGCCGTTTTGCAGAAAACCGTAAAGGGCGGCGCAACCTGTTAAAGCGTATCCCGTAAATTTTTCAGGGGATAATGTGGCTGAAATCACATTGTCCCCTTGTTTGTTGTACGGGCAATGAGACGGAAAGGAAAAACCTGTGAAAATACGGACTTGTTTGAAAACAGCCTGTTTTGCCGCTCTGGGCGCGATGCTGCTTCTGACAGCCTGCGGAGGGGCGCCGGCGCCGGGCTATCCTGCGGGAACAGGGGAAAAAAGTTCGGCGGTGACATTCACCGACGACCTGGGACGGACAGTGACGGTGGACAGGCCAAAGAGGGTGGCCTGTCTGATTGCCAGCTTTGCGGATATCTGGCATCTTGCTGGAGGAGCGGAGCAGATTGTGGCTGCCACAGGCGCCACATGGACTTATTTTGATTTGCCTCTGGGGGAGGACGTCGTCAACCTGGGGGCAACAAAGGAACTGAATCTGGAAGAGCTGATTGCCTGCAATCCGGATTTTATTCTGGCAAGCTGCGGCACGGACAGGAACAGGGAGCTGGAATCCACCTTTGAAAAGATGGGGCTTAATGCGGCATACTTTCAGGTCGATTCTTTTGAAGACTATCTGCGGATGCTGAAGGTCTGCACAAAGATTACCGGATGTGATGAGAATTACGAAACCTATGGCAGTAATGTCAAAGCCCAGGTGGAGAAAGCGCTTTTGCGGGCGGACGGCTCCCGGCCTGAGGTTTTGTACATCCGTGCCACGGGAAGCAAGTGTAAGGTGAAGGGAAGCGAGGGAAGCGTGCTGGGAGAGATGCTGGCCAATCTGGACTGCGAAAATATCGCTGACAGGGAAAACAGTCTGTTAGAACAGCTCAGCATAGAGGCTATTTTGCAAAACGACCCAAACTATATCTTTGTGGTTCTGCAGAGCGCGGACCCGGCGGACGCGCAGAAGGTGCTGGAAGCCACGCTTTTAAAAAATCCGGCCTGGAATACGCTTACGGCGGTACGTGAGGGGAGATATTTCGTGATGGATTCCAATCTTTACAACTTAAAACCAAACGGACGATGGGGGGAAGCTTATGCGAATCTGGCGGATATTCTCTACCCGGCGCGGTAAAAGTATTTTCTGGGCCCTGATGCTTTTTTGCGTTCTGGCAGCGGCGGCGCTTAGTCTGTGGACGGGTTCGGTAGCGCTTTCACCGGGACAGGTGCTTGCCGTGCTGACAGGGAGGGACGCTTCTTCAACCGCGGCCCGGATTATTTTTTACAGCCGGATGCCCCGCACCTTTGCCGCTCTTTTGGCGGGGGCCGCCCTGG
>CAJTMZ010000024.1:16839-27427 GCA_910577445.1 uncultured Lachnospiraceae bacterium
CCGTGGCCCTTTGCTGCGCCGCCGCGCCTGCCGCCCGGCAGTATACGCCTTTTGTGGCCCTGTGCGGCGCGCTGACGGCGGTACTGTTGGTAACGGGGCTGTCCTGGCGCACCGGCGCGTCCCGGATAACCGTAGTTCTGGCGGGGGTTGCCATTTCCGCTTTGTTCGGCGCGGGGATTGACGCGGTGGTTACGCTTGTGCCGGACGCCCTTGACGGCGTTGCGGATTTCCGGGTGGGCGGTTTTACGGGCGTTACCATGGCGCAGCTTATCCCGGCGGGCGGTCTTATTTTCGTCAGTCTGGGAGCGGTGCTTTCCCTTGCCCGGCAGATGGATATTCTTGGGCTGGGCAGCGATACCGCAAGGAGTCTCGGGCTTTCCGTGGGGGTTGTGCGTTTCCTTTTACTGTTTCTTGCGGCGGTGCTGGCCGGGGCGGCGGTGAGCTTTTGCGGCCTGATGGGGTTTGTGGGGCTGATAGTTCCCAACACCATGCGGCGGCTTCTGGGGGAAAGCAGCCTTTCGCTGACGGCGGCTTCGGCGCTGGGGGGCGCTTTTTTTGTGACGGTGTGCGATGTACTGGCAAGAATACTGTTCGCTCCTTTTGAGCTGCCGGTAGGTATTATATTGGCGTTTGCGGGAGCGCCTTTTTTCCTGTGGCTTTTGCTTTGTCAGAAAGGGGTGAGGGCATGATACGGTTAAAGAATCTTTCCGCCGGATATATCAAAAAGCCGGTAATCGAGAAGGTTACCATGGAATTTGAGCCGGGAAAAGTAACGGTTTTGGTGGGGCCAAACGGCAGCGGAAAGTCCACCCTTCTAAAAGCGGCGCTGGGGCTTTTGCCGGCCATGGAGGGCGAAGTTTTGTACGACGATGTGGATATCCGGCGGCTAAAGCGCAGGCAAATCGCCAGAGCCGCGGCGTTTTTGAGCCAGAGCCGGAACACGCCCTCCATCCGGGCCCTGCAGATGGTGCTTCACGGGCGGTTTCCCTATCTGTCCTACCCCAGATACTACGGAAAAGAGGACTATGAGGCGGCCCGCAGGGCCATGGACGCAACCGGCAGCAGGCCCTATGAAAATACCAATATCACTTGTCTCAGCGGCGGCCAGCGTCAGGGCGTTTATCTGGCGATGGCCCTTGCGCAGGATACACGGACGGTTTTCATGGACGAGCCCACCACTTATCTGGATATCAGCCATCAGTTTGGACTGATGCAGACGGCAAAAGCCCTTGCCCGAGAGGGAAAAGCGGTGGTTTTAGTACTGCACGACATTTCTCTGGCGCTGCGGGAGGGAGACCGGGTAGGGGTATTTCAGGAGGGGCGGCTCCTTTGCTTCGATACGCCGGGAGCCGTTTATCAAAAAGGCGTTATGGAGCAGGTATTCGGGGTAGCCATCCATCGCATGGATACGCCCCACGGCACACAATATTACTGTACCCCAAAGGAGGCAGGAGATGCCCTATTTTCCCCTATTTATTGACTTAAAAGACAGACCGGTTCTGATTGTGGGCGGCGGAAGTGTGGCGCTGCGCAAGCTTAAGAAACTGCAGCCCTACGGTGCGAAACCGGCGGTTGTCGCGCCGGAAATTCTGCCGGAAATTGCGGGTTTTCCCGGCGTTAAACTGAAACGGAAAAATTTTGAGCCTTCCGATTTGCGGCCTCGTCCGCTGCTCGTGATTGCGGCTACGGACAGCAAAGACGTAAACCGCCGGATTTCCCTTCTGTGCCGTAAGCGTCATATTCCGGTTAATGTGGCGGACGATGCGGCGCTGTGCAGTTTTCTGTTCCCGGCGCTGGTACAGCGTGGCGCTTTTTCGGCGGGAATTTCCACCGGCGGGGCAAGTCCCTCTGCCGCTGCTTATTTTAAGGAGCGGTTTCTGGAACTGCTTCCGGCAGGACTGGAGGGGATTCTTTCCTGGCTGGAAGCTCTGCGCCCTCTGGTAAAAGAAGCCGTGCCGGAGCAAAAAAAGCGGTCAGAGGTATTCCGGAGCCTGCTTGACGCCGGTATGGCAAAAGGAGGGCCGCTGTCGCAGGCGGAGACGGAAAAGTATCTGGCCGGTGAAAGGTCAGGCGGAATCGCGGCGGAAAAGCATATAGCCGGTGAAGCGCCGGGCAGCGTTGCGCTGGTAGGGGCCGGGTGCGGAAAGGCGGATTTGATTACGCTGCGGGGCTTGCGGCTGCTTCGGCAGTGTCAGGCCGTGGTGTATGACGATTTGATTGATACGGCGCTTTTGGACGCGGCTCCGGAATCCGCGGAGAGAATCTATGTGGGGAAACGCAGCGGCGCGCATGCCGCGTCTCAGGAGGAAATCAATCAAAAGCTGATTGGGCTGGCGCAATCCGGCCTTAGGGTGGTGCGCCTTAAGGGGGGCGACCCGTACCTCTTCGGCCGGGGAGGGGAGGAAATGACGGCGCTCAAATCCGCCGGGATTTTCTGTCAGGAGGTTCCGGGGATTCCCTCTCCCATCGGCATTGCGGCGGAGGCGGGGGTTTGAGCCGCGGCGTGCATATCGTTACCGCCCACACCGCGGACACAAAGGACGGCCTGCCGGAGGATTTTGACGCGCTGGCAAAACTTAAAGGGACGCTGGTATTTCTGATGGGACTGGAACGTTTGCCCGTGATTGCCGCCCGGCTGATAGCTGCAGGAAAAGCTCCCGGCACGCCAGCGGCGGTTATTTCCGGCGGAAACGTCCTAAATCCCGTCCGGGTTCGCGCGCCTTTGTGCAAAATTGCGGCGGAGGCGGAAAAGGCCGGTGTGGCGGCGCCCGCCATTATTTTGATTGGAGACGTGGCGGACATTGATTTGTCGGCGGACCGCGACAGGCTGGCAAAGCCTTTGAAAGGGATTCGGGTCGGGATTACGGGCACGCGTGAGATTGCGGAAAAACAGCGGCTTGGGCTGCGGGCCCTTGGGGCGGAAACGCAGTGGGTGATGCGCTCCGAAGTAAAGGCGCTGCCGGCGGAGTATGACAGGTGGATTTTCGGGAATGATTTTTGCTGGATAGTGTTTACCAGCGCAAACGGAGTGAGAACCTTTTTCCGGCAGGCAGCGGAAAAGAACAGGGATTTGCATTCCCTGAAAGGAAAAAAATTTGCGGTTATCGGTCCGGCCACAGGCGCGGCGCTTACGCAGTACGGGATAACCGCCGATTTGTGTCCGGATATTTATACCGGCGAACATCTGGCGGCAGCCATTTCGGCTACGGCAAAGCCGGGAGAGCGGGTGGTTTTGCTGCGTTCGGCCCTTGCGGCGGGAACGCTTCCGGAAATGCTTCAAAAGGCCGGATTTGCGGTGGAGGATATTCCGATTTACGATGTGGAGAGTAAGCCCTGGGGGACTGTATTTCCGGGGATGGATTATCTTACCTTTTCCAGTGCGGGAGGGGTGAGGGCTTTTTTCGGGCAGTACGGCGCGGTTCCGGAAGGGACCCGCTGCGTGTGTATCGGAAGCGTAACCGCCGGGGAGCTGTCGCGGCATATGGACGCCTCTTTTCTGACGGCTCCGGAGATTTCTGCGGAGGGAATTGTGGAGGCTGTTTTGCATGATTGGGAAGCGGAAAGAAGTCCGGCAGAAAATGTCAACCTGTCGTAAACGGAATGATAAATATTCTTGTCAATTTGTTCGAAATTTCGTACAATAAAAGCAGAGAAAGGAGGTGAACCGGAAGATGGGGATTTATTTAAATCCGGGGAATAAAAGCTTTTATGAATCCATTCATTCCCCCATATATGTAGACAAAACGGAACTGATAGCGCGTACGAATGAGCTTATGGGGACAAGAGATAAGTTTATCTGTATCAGCAGACCCCGGCGTTTTGGAAAATCCATGACGCTTGAAATGCTGGCGGCTTATTACAGCCTTGGCTGTAACTCGGAAGAGTTATTTAAGGGGTATAAAATAGAAAGCCATGCAGATTTCAGGGAGCATTTGAACAGGTACGACGTGATTTTCCTTAATATGCAGCGTTTCCTTGGCCGGGCCCAAAATGAGGATGTGACAGAATATTTAGAGCAGGTTGTAATTGCAGAAATCCGTCAGGCATACGGGGAACTGTTTTCGGAGAACGAGGTAAATCTTGCCGCCGTTTTGGAGCAGATTTACGTGGCAACGGACAGGCAGTTTGTTTTTCTGATTGACGAGTGGGACTGTATTATGCGCGAAAAGCAGACGGATGAGGCGTTGCAGAGGCATTATCTTGATTTTCTGCGTAATCTGTTAAAAGACCAGCCTTATGTTGCGCTGGCTTATATGACGGGGATTCTTCCGGTTAAAAAATACGGTTCACACTCAGCTCTTAATATGTTCTTCGAATACTCCATGACAAACCAGTATGTTTTCGAGGAGTATACCGGTTTTACGGAAAAAGAGGTAAAAGAGCTGTGCGGGCAGTACCATATGGATTTTGCCAAAACCAGTAGCTGGTATGACGGATACAGGTTCAGAAAGTTTAAACATATTTATAACCCAAGGTCTGTAGCGTCGGCGATGAGGTGCCAGGACCTGGCAAGCTACTGGACAACTACCGAAACCTATGACGCGCTTAAAATTTATATTGATATGGATTTTGACGGGCTTCGCGCGGATATTGTGCATATGCTTGGGGGCGGGGACATCAGAGTAAATACATTGGGCTTCCAGAACGATATGTGCAATTTCAGGACAAAAGATGACGTGCTGACGCTGTTGATTCATTTAGGTTATCTTGGATATGATTCGGAGACGGAAAAAGCGTTTATTCCAAATAAAGAAATTATCAGAGAGTTTGAAAACGCTATGAGCGCCGGAGGCTGGCAGGAAATCATGCGCATCCTGAAAGAATCGGAAAAGCTTCTTGAAGACACGCTTTCATGCGATGAAGAAAATGTGGCAAAGGGGCTGGACAGGGCGCATACAGAGGCATCGTCGATTCTTTCCTACAATGATGAAAATTCCCTTAGCTGCGCTATCGGCCTTGCCTATTACAGCGCGCGAAAGGATTACAAATTAATCAGGGAGCTGCCGGCCGGACATGGTTTTGCGGACGTTGTTTTTCTGCCGCTGCCGCACGCTGGCAAGCCTGCCATTATAGTGGAATTAAAATATGATAAGTCCGCCTGTGCGGCGATAAGGCAGATTAAGGAGCGGCATTACCCTGAAGCATTGAAAGGGTATAGCGGCGAAATTCTGCTTGTGGGAGTAAATTACGACAAAGACAGCAAAGACAAATCCCATAGCTGCATAATCGAAAAGATGACATTATGACACAACTGTGAGACAACTGATACGAAAGTAAGACGCATCCTCCTGCTATGATGGATTTACACAATTTGTCATAACAGGAGGTTTTTTATGCGAATCAATAGAAGTAAAAAGAAGCGGTAAGCATCAATGCCCCTCTTCAATGTCATACGGCCGTTACGTGGCAGCGTCCGGCAGCGTTAAGACGCCGAGTATCCCCACAGATTATTAATCTGGTAACGGATGGTTTCAAAATCCCATTGTCTGCCGCTTCTTGCAAGGCTGTTGGGGTCGTTTACCATAAATCCGTTTTCATCATAGTCATAGATTACGATAAAGTGGCCTGTGGTGGTAAAGTCGCCGGGGCGCATGGCGCAGATAATAGGGCATCCCCGGTCCAGATACTGCTTCATGGCCGCCTCGTCCAGACCGATTTCCCTTGCGGTTATCCCATAGTGGGCGGCTCCCTCCGTCATATAACTCCAGAGCGTTCCCTGGCCCTCCATATAATAGCCGTTATCCATGCCGAACCTGGCAAGGGCGTCGGGCGTGGCGTGGTCGTCTCTTGTGAGGGAAAAAATAACCATGGACAGGCAGGTAGGCCCGCAGCCTGAAATACAGATACTGCTCCTTCCGTAAGGGGAGTAGCCCCATCTCTTATCCCACTGCAGAAACAGCGGGAAGCTCTGGCCTTTTTCTTCTTCGCTGATGCCGCCCGTCACGGTGCCGTCGGAGGCAAGATAGCCTTTTACAAAGTCCGTCATCTCCTGATTGGCGGCAAGGGCGGCTAAAAGCTCTTCGGGGTATTTGCTTCTCTCGGCGTAAATGCCGGCGATATCCTCATTTTCCTTTGCCAGCTTTGCCAGCGTATCCTCCACGTCTTTGTCCTTAAGCAGCCTCAGACTGTCGGGCGTGTCTTTACCGCCGCCGTTTTGGGCGAGGGGAGTGGCGTTTACGCGGGTTACGGTGGTGCTGCCGTAAACCGGTTCCTTATGTTCTTTTATATTGTTGACGAAAGGAAGAATTTTGGGCAGAAGAACGATAATCAGGCAGGCCGAAAGACCCAAGGTCACGCCGCCCAAAACGGTGTTGCACAAAAGTTTAAATATCCTTACTGCGCCGCGCTTTTTTCTTGCTTTTACATGTTTTCTTTTTTTATATTTCCGGGACATTGTTTCCTCTTTTCGCAGATGGTATTTTTTGAAAGATTTTAATCCGTAAACAGAATAGCATCTCTTTCTCTAAAAAATCTCTAAAGGCCGTAAGCCGTGTTTTTTAAGTTATTATGGACTTGTATAATTGTCAATAATGTGCGAAAATTCTTTAGAAAAGATTATAAAAATATTAGGAAATTCAGGAGAAATCAGACATGAAAATATTTATTACCATGCCCCACGCCCCTATACCGGACAGCTTTTTTACCCCTGAAATTATGGACGAACTGGCCGGTCTTGCAGAAGTGGAGCGCAACCCCTATGACAGGGATTTGACAAAGGAAGAGCTGGCGGTTATGGCAAAGGACGCCGATATCCTTATGACGGGATGGGGAACCTGCCATCTTGACAAAGAAATCGTGGCGGCGCTTCCGAATCTGCGCCTGATTGCCCACACAGCCGGCTCCGTGGCGCTTTTGGCGTCGCCGGAAATTTACGAGGCGTCTGTCCGTGTTATAAGCGGAAACGATATTTTTGCGCAGTCCGTGGCGGAGGGATGCCTTTGCTATATCTTAAGCGCTTTAAGGAGAATCGAGCATTATACAGGCGAAATCCGGCAGGGCAGATGGCTGGAGAGCGGATTTGACAACAGAGGATTAATCGGGAAAAAGGTGGGAATCATAGGATTCGGGGCCATTGCGAAATATTTTCTGGAATTAATCCGGTGGTTTCGCTGCGAAGTGCTGATTTATTCCTCCCATTTATCTGAGGAGGAAGCGGAGAAATACGGCGGGCGCAAAGCCGGGCTTTCGGAAATTTTTTCTTCCTGCGAGGTGGTAAGCGTCCATTCTTCCCTGACCCCGGCTACGGAGGGACTGATTACGAGGGAACTGCTCGAAAGCTTACGGCCAGGCGCGCTGTTTGTGAACACTGCGAGGGGAAAGGTGATTGACGAAGAGGCTCTCTTTGAACTGCTGGAAAAGGGGCGGTTTTACGGCGCGCTGGATGTTTACGAAGAAGAGCCTTTGAGAGCGGATAATCCGGTCAGAAAGTGTAAAAACGTGCTTTTGATGCCCCACATGGCCGGCCCCACCGTGGATATGCGGAAGGTGGTTGCGGCGGAGCTTACCAAAGATATAGGGCGGTTCGTAAAAGGAGAAAATCTGGTTTACGAGATTACGAAAGAACACGCGGAACGTATGACGCGGGGGTGAAAGGAGAAGAGAGATGTTATATTTTGAAAACGACTATTGTGAAGGGGCCCATGAGGCCGTTTTGAAAAGATTGATAGAAACCAACATGGAAAAGCTGCCGGGCTACGGCACGGACAAATACTGCGAGTCCGCCAAAGAGAAAATTCGAAAAGCCTGCGGCTGTCCCGAGGCGGACGTTTATTTTCTGGTGGGCGGAACCCAGACAAACGAGGTGGTGATTAGCTCCCTGTTAAAGCGGTACGAGGGCGTTCTCGCGGCGGCTACGGGACACATCAGCCTCCACGAGGCGGGGGCCATTGAATATACGGGGCATAAGGTTCTGGCGCTGCCACACAGGGAGGGAAAGATTTCGGCCGGCGCGGCGGCGGAATATCTGGAAACCTTTTATCAGGATGAAAGCCACGAACATATGGTATTTCCAGGCATGGTTTATATTTCCCATCCCACGGAGTACGGGACGCTGTATACAAAAAAAGAGCTGGAGGAGCTTTCCGGCCTGTGTGAAAAATATCATCTTCCCCTGTTTTTAGACGGGGCGAGACTGGGCTACGGCCTGGTAAGCCCGGATACCGACGTTACGCTGGCGGATATCGCCCGCCTGACTTCCGCCTTTTATATCGGAGGGACCAAAGTGGGAGCGCTGTGCGGCGAGGCAGTGGTATTTCCGGGGAAAGCGCCGGCCCATTTCCTGACTATGATAAAGCAGCAAGGGGCGCTTCTTGCAAAGGGAAGGCTTCTGGGGATACAGTTCGCCGCGCTTTTTACGGACGATTTGTACATGGAAATTGGCAAAAACGCAATAGAGACGGCAGAAATCCTGAAAAAGGCGCTGGCCGAAAAGGGCTACCGCTTTCTTCTTGCGAGCCCCACAAACCAGATTTTCGTCATACTGGAGAATCAGAGGATGGAGCGGCTTCGGGAAAAGGCAGTATTCAGCTACTGGGAAAAATATGACGAAAACCATACGGTGGTGCGTTTCGCAACAAGCTGGGCCACGAAAAGGGAGGAAGTAGAGGAATTGATTTCGCTTTTGTAGGATACGCGGCGCTCTCTTTTTTGTACAGAAAATGAGAGGAAATCCGTGAACGGATAATTTATAATCCTATCTGTGATAAAAAGTCAGGAAAGCCGGGAGGAACTGCCATGGAGTGGGTTGACAGATTAAACGAGAGTATGGAATATATCGAGGCGCATTTATCCGACGGGATTGATTACGAGCAGCTCGGGCGGATTGCCTGTTGTTCCGCCTACCATTTTCAGAGGATGTTCACGTATATGGCGGGCGTTACGCTGTCCGAATACATCAGGCGCAGAAGAATGTCCCTGGCGGCGGTGGATTTACAGGGCGGAGGCGAGAAGATTATAACCGTTGCGCAAAAATACGGCTATCAGTCGCCTACGGCGTTTAACAGAGCGTTTCAGTCGGTTCACGGTATTGCGCCTTCGGCGGTAAAAGAAGAGGGCGTGGCGCTGAAATCCTTTCCGGCAATGACTTTTAAAATTACTGTGAAGGGAGCGGATGAAATGAATTACAGGATTGAAACAAGAGAGGCTTTTCGGATTGTGGGGATATCGGTTCCCTTAAGCCGGAACCTTGAGGAAAACTTTGAGGTGGTGCCGGGGCACTGGGGAAAAGCGGCGTCGGACGGAACGATTCAAAAGCTTGCGGGTCTGATGGACAAGGCGCCCATGGGGCTTTTGGGGGTCAGCGCATGCGGCAATGAGGAAGACTGGCGGTATTTTATCGCGGTTTCAAGCAGTAAGGAAAAGGGCGCATTTGAGGAATACACGGTTCCGGCGGCCACATGGGCCATTTTTTCCGGTTCGGGAACCAACCAGTCGGTTCAGGAGCTGGAGAGGCGCATTGTGACGGAGTGGCTTCCCACTTCCGGATACGAATACGGCAACGCTCCCGATATTGAGGTTTATTTAAACCCCGACCCGCAAAACGCCTCTTATGAGGTCTGGATTCCCGTGACGAAAAAATAGGTTTTATCTGCTCTTATTGAGAAGAGGACGGGAAAATTTCACGTTAAAGAACTCAATCAGCGGGCCCATGAAAAAGGCGGTGACAAGGGTTCCGATGCCGGGCAGAAGCCCGCAGAGGGTGCCGATGACAACGCAGATGACATCGCAGCCAATCCGGCAGAAGCGGAAAGGTTTTCCGCTCCTGTCGGAGATAATGATTGGAATCGCGTCGTAAACGGAAACGCCCAAATCGGAAGTCATATATAAAGAGGACGCAAAGCACATCACCACCACTCCGATTATCAGCATGACGATACGGGCGGCAAGGGAGGGGGAGGGGGCAAGCCGGAAAATGGCGGCCTGTGAAAAATCGGCGATATAGCCTGTTAAAAACATATTAATGAAAGTGGCAATCCCGATATAATGCTTATCCAGAAAAAAGTCAAGAACCAGCATGAGGAAGCAGAGCCCGGTGTAGTAAGTTCCGTAGGAAATACCGCTCAGAAAGCGCTGCCAGCTCCCTTGGGCAAAGCACTGGAAAGGGTCCACCCCGAAAAGGGAACATTTAAAAAATCCGACCGCGATGGCGCACAAAACGACACCTGCGGTTGTCATTATGATACGGGGGCGGAATTTGTCGGGAAGATTGATTTTCATGGTCTTATCCTCGTTTCTGTCGGGTGCCTTGGCACAGCGGCCGGGCGCTTTTATCTGGCTGTATGTATAATCAAAACCGGCGTCTGTATTCATTATACACGCCGGATTAACATGGTCAACTATATTTTTGCAGGATATCAGAAAGGCTTTCCAAAAGGAGAGCCTTTTGCTATACTTTAAGAAGAATCATGCATGGGAAAACCATGCGCACATAAAAGCAGCGCAGAAACGAGGAGAATATGATTAGTCAGACTTTAAGAGAAGCAAGAAAATATGAAGAAGCAACTGAAAAAATGATATCCGGAAACGACAGGCCGGAATTTCACTTATCGGCCCGGGTGGGCTGGATGAACGACCCCAACGGGTTTTCCTT
>CAJTMZ010000024.1:27560-39511 GCA_910577445.1 uncultured Lachnospiraceae bacterium
GGATGAGCCTTACGACAGGGATGGCTGCTTTTCGGGCAGCGCCGTTACCCTGCCCGACGGCAGACAGCTTCTGATGTACACGGGGGTGATAAAGGAGCGTCTTAAAAACGGCGGCGTCAGCGAGGTCCAGACCCAGTGCCTTGCCCTGGGGGATGGAACCGACTATGAAAAATATGAGAAAAATCCGGTCCTTGACGAGAAGGATTTGCCAGAGGGCGCAAGCCGGTATGATTTCAGGGACCCGAAGATGTGGCGCAGGGAAGACGGGACTTATTACTGCATCGCCGGAAACCGGGCGGCGGACGGAAGCGGGCAGGTTCTGCTTTTTACAAGTCCGGACGGATTCAAGTGGCAGTACAGGAAGGTGCTTGCCGCCAACAATAACCGTTTCGGGAAGATGTGGGAATGCCCGGATTTCTTTAAACTGGACGGAAAGTGGGTTTTAATTGCCAGCCCTATGGATATGCTTCCCAGCGGCTTTGAGTACCACAACGGAAACGGAACGCTTTGCCTGATTGGGGACTTTGACGAAAAGACGGAGAACTTTTCGGAGGAACATAACCAGGCCGTGGATTACGGAATTGATTTCTATGCGCCTCAGACGATTCTTGCGCCGGACGGCCGCCGCATTATGATAGGGTGGATGCAGAACTGGGACACCTGCAATTTCAGGACCCAGAACATTTCCTGGTTCGGACAGATGAGCCTGCCAAGAGAGCTGTCAATCCAAAACGGAAGGCTGTATCAGAATCCGGTCAGAGAGCTTGAAAAATTGCGCCAAAATAAGGTGTCCTGTCAGGATGTTTTGGTCTCTGATACCGTCAGGCTGGAGGGAATCAAAGGAAGGAAGGTGGACATGGAGCTGACCATCCGTCCGTGTGACGGCGAGGCGATGTACCAGAAGTTTGCGGTACGGTTTGCGCAGAACGAGAAGTACCAGACGTCCCTCAGCTTCCGTCCAAGGGAATCCATTCTCAAGATTGACAGAAAGTTTTCCGGTTCCAGAAGGGCGATTATCCATCAGAGAAGAAGCAGGGTGAACAGTAAAAACGGGGAATTAAAGCTCCGGATTATTCTGGACAGATTCAGCGTGGAGGCTTTTGTCAACGACGGGGAGCAGGTTATGACGGCGATTATCTATACGGAGCAGCAGGCAGACGGCATTTCATTCTTTGCGGACGGCGCTGCGCTTATGGATGTTGTGAAGTATGATTTGGTTTGAGGAAGATATTTTTGATTTAAGTGACAAATAGTACTATATATGATACTATATTAATAAAGGGGAGCGTAAAGTGCCGAATGTAAAGAAGTTAATTGAGAAAATGAGGCAGCAGCCGAACGGAATACGGCCGGAAGAAGTGGAAAAAGTTTTAGGGGCATACGGATATTTTGCAGCAAGGCAAAAAGGGAGCCATAAACACTATCTGAATAAAGAAACGGGAGATTTGATAACAATAAAACAGGAAAATCCGCTGAAGAAGGCTTATGTGGCAGATGTACTAAACAGGATAGGTGAATAATATTAGAAGTGGAAAGGGCAGGAAAAATGGAAGTTAAAGACTATATGAAATTGCCATATACAAGATTAGTACAGGAAATGAACGATGAAAGCGGACACTATTTTTACGGCAGGATTTTGGAGCTGGACGGGTGTCAGAGCACGGGAGATACGCTGGACGAACTGTACAGGAACCTTAATGAAGCAATGGAGGGATATATTGAGATAAAACTGGAAAATAATCTGCCCCTCCCCATCCCGGAAACCGTCAGCAGTTTCAGCGGCAGGTTTGTCGTGAGGCTTCCGAAGTCTTTGCATCAAAGACTGGCAATTGAAGCGGAAAAAGAAGGCGTGAGTCTCAATCAACTGGCTTTATACAAACTGGCGCTATAGCGGAAAATCAGTACAGGCAGGGCCAATACAGAAAACAAAAACGCGGCACGAAAGGACAGGCGGCTTATGAGTTTATACAGCATTTTACTGGCGGATGACGAGGAGGAGGTCCGCAAGGGAATTATCCGGAAAATTGACTGGGAAAATCTGGGATTCCAGGTGGTTGGGGACGCGGAAAACGGGGAGGAAGCGTTGGAAAAGATTGAACAGCTAAAGCCCGACGTGGTGATGACGGATATCCGTATGCCATATATGGACGGCCTTACGCTGGCAAAAAGAATCCGGCAGAAATATCCCTCCACAAGGATTTTGATTTTTTCCGGCTACGACGACTTTGAGTATGCTCAGCAGGCGATTAAGTTAAACGTCACCGAGTACATTTTAAAGCCGGTAAATGTGGAGGAACTGACGGAAATTTTAAACAGGGTCCGGGAAAACTTAAACGAGGAGATTGAACAAAGGCGCAATATCCGGCGGATTCGTGAGAGCTACCAGAACAGCCTGCCTATTTTGAAGGAACTCTTTTTAAACGATTTGGTCAAGGGGAATGTGCCGGAAGAGGAAGTCTGCTTTAAACTGAAGGAGTATGGCGTTAATATTCTGGGCGCGTTGAAATGGATGGCGGCGGTGGTCAGCGTGGACGCGCAGGAAAAAAGGGAGACGGATTCTTCACTTCATAAGGAGCGTGAGCTTATTCCGATATCCGTAAAGCAGTTTATGGAGGACTCTCTGAAACAGTATTTCAGGTTTACCATATTCAGTTCCACCAACGATATTATCCTGATTGTAGCGATTGACGAGTTTAACACGCAGACAGGCTTTATTGATTTGCTGGAGGATACCTGCAAGGAGGCGAAAAAAATCCTCGGCGTGACGGTGACCGTCGGGGTAGGGCACGGAACCGGAAAACTGGAGCAAATCGGCGAGTCTTACCAGGCTGCGGTGGACGCCCTTGGATACAAGGCAATCGTAGGAACAGGCGGCCCTATTTTTATCACCGATATGGAGCCGGTTAACCGGGGGCGGCTGCAGCTTGGCCAGAAGGACGAGGTTTTGCTGGAAACCCAGATTAAATTCGGCAGTCCCGAAACCATTGGACAGACGATAAGGGAAATGGTGGGAAGAATGGAGGACACCAGAGTCCACGCCAGCCAGTATCAGGTCTATATGCTGTCTTTGGTCAACTGTATTACCCGCATGATGCAGCAGTATGATATGGATTTGCGCAGTATTTTTGACGAACACACGGGCTTTGCAAAGTGGGTGGAGGACGACCGGAAAAGAGAGGAATTTACCAGATGGCTGATTGAGCTGGCATGCCGGATGAACGAGGTAATAGGCCGCCGCAGGGACAATACCGCCAGAGCGGTAATTGAGGAGGCAAAAAAATATATAAAGGAAAATTACCGGAATCCGGATTTGTCGGTGGAAATGATTTGCCGGCAGTTACAGATGAGCCCGGCCTATTTTTCCACTATATTTAGAAAGGAAACCGGAAAAACCTGCGTGGCGTACCTGACGGACGTCCGTCTTGAGCAGGCGGTGGAGCTGCTTAAGGCGACAAGCGACAAGACTTATGTGATTGCCGAGAAGGTGGGATATCCGGAGCAGAATTATTTCAGCTATGTGTTTAAAAAGAAATTCGGAGTATCCCCTACAAAATACAGGGAAGCATAAAACATAAAAATTTTCGGCAAATGCGGCGGCAGATGCCGGGGCAGCGCTGCGGCATGGGAGGATGAGATGGAGAAGTCCCGGAAAACAGACCTTTTTCAAAAGTCAAGTATCCGTTATACGATTTTTGTTTACTTTACAGTCAGCGCGCTGATAATGATTCTGCTGACAGGCGCGGCGGTTTACAGCCGCCTTGCGGGATGGGTATCGGATACCCTCCGGAAGGAAAATCAGGCCGTGATTAATCAGATAAACCTTTCGGTGGATTCCTATCTAAGGACCATTATGCGCCTGTCGGATTCCCTGTACTACGGCGTGGTTAAAAACGCCGATTTTCAGACGGAAGGGGATATTGTGGGCAGCGAAATGATGCTGCTCTATGACAATAACAAGGACTTTGTGTCCAATATCGCCCTTCTTTCCCAAAACGGGGAGCTTTTGTCGGCGGTCCCGGCGGCGCGGTTAAATACGGATTTGGACGTCACAGAGGAAAAATGGTTTCAGGATACGCTGGAGCATTCCGAGAATCTTCATTTTTCCATGCCCCATGTGCAGTATATTTTTGACAACAGCGGCAATCAGTACAGGTGGGTAATCACCCTTTCCCGCGCGGTGGAGGTGACAAACGGCACGTCTACCTCTCAGGGGGTTTTGCTGATTGACATGACTTACGAGAGCCTGCGCTATATGCTGGACAATATTTCCCTGGGGGAACAGGGCTATCTGTACCTGCTAGGGAGCGGGGGCGAACTGATTTACCACCCCAGGATGCAGCTCATTGACGCCGGGCTGGCCGAAGAAAATATCGAGCAGGCCAGAGGCTACCGGGACGGCGATTATCAGGAGGTTTATCAGGGAAAAAAGCGGGATATTATCGTCAAAACGGTAGGCTATACCGGGTGGAAAATTATCGGCGTGATTCCCAAACAGGGGCTGTCTTTGGACAATTTGAAGATAAAGCTGCTGATGGTGTTTATGGTGGCGTTTTTCCTGTTTTTACTGGCAGTGATTAACGCGTATATTTCCGCCAGAATCACCGCGCCCATACAGGAACTGGAAAAATCCGTAAACGCGCTGGAGGAGGGGGAGCTGAACGCGGAGGTATATATGGGCGGCTCCTATGAAATCCGGCACCTTGGAAGGTCTATCAGCGACATGGCAAAGCGGATTCAGACGCTGATGGAGGATATCGTCAGAGAACATGAGTCCAAGAGAAAAAGTGAATTTGATACCCTGCAGTCGCAGATTAACCCCCATTTCCTTTACAATACCCTTGATATTATCGTGTGGATGATTGAAAACGAGCAGAAACAGGAAGCGGTTAAGATTGTGACGGCGCTGGCAAGATTTTTCCGCATCAGCTTAAGCAAGGGCAGGAGCATTATCCCGGTAAGGGACGAGCTGGAGCATGTGCGGAATTATCTTATGATTCAGCAAAAAAGATTCAAAAACAAATTTGTCTATCGGATAGAGGCAGAGCCGGAGGCGCTGCCTATGGCTTCCCTGAAGCTTATGCTGCAGCCTCTGGTGGAAAACGCAATCTATCACGGAATGGAGTTCATGGACGGAGACGGGGAAATATTTATCAGAGTATGGCAGGAGGGAGAAAAGCTTCTTTTTATTATCCGGGATAACGGGCTTGGCATGACAAAGGAACGGGCGGAGGGACTTTTGACGGGAGAAACCCACGCCGCTTCGGGTAAAGGCTCCGGGATTGGTGTGAAAAATGTGAATGAGAGAATAAGGCTGTATTTCGGGGAAGGATACGGCCTGTCCATTTTTTCGGAGCCGGATGAGGGAACAACGGTACAAATCAGCTTACCTGCCGTTTCCTGTCAGGAGCTGATGGGGGAAGAGGCGAAGAGATGATGAAAAACATGACGGGAAAAGAAAAGTTTTTTTGGATATCTTACGGCATGGCGCTGGTTGTTTTGTTCCTGCTCTCCTCCACAGACCTTATTATTAAGGAAGAAAAGGTGAAAATCCATCCCATATCGGTGATTGTCGAGGCGGATTCGGACGATAATTACGTGAATTTCAAAAAGGGAATGGATTTGGCCGCCGTGGAGCTGAATGCCGATGTGAGTTTCATCACATTATACGAGCAGGGCAACAGAAGGCAGCAGGAAGAACTCATACTGCGGGAGCAGCTAGACGGAAGCAGGGCCTTAATCGTGGCTCCGGTAAACAGGGAAGCGGTCATTCAAATGCAGGAGCAGAACAGCCTATACCTGCCCCTGGTCTTTATCAATTCGGAGGCCGGCGGGGAAGGGGAAGAAGAGAGGGCCGCGGCAGTTACTTTTGATTTTTTTTCCATGGGGAAAAGGCTTGGGAAGGAAATGGCGTCCGAGAGTTTGCCGGGAGAAAAGATATATATTCTGGAAAATGAAGCGATGAGCGCGGCCGGACGGAAATTCGCGGAGGGAATCCGCAGCGGCGTAGCGGAGGTTCTGGGCAGTCCCGCAATCTCCTACGCGTGGCAGCCGGGCGGGAAAAGTACGGCTCTTGAGAAAATGACAGAGGGGTGGACGCAGAGGGTAATCATTGCCGCGCCGGAGCCGGAAAACCTGATGGAAGCGGCGCAACTTCTTCAGGAGACGGAAAATGCCGGAGAATGGGTCGGCGGGCTTTACGGAAGAGGCAGCAGCGTTCCAATTTTAAATTATTTGGATAAGGGTATTATCAGTGGGTTATGTGTTACGGATGATTTCAGCGCCGGATACCTGAGCGTTAAGGCGGCCATAGAGCTTGCGGAAGGCAAAGCGGCCCGGGAGGAAACGTATCTGGAGAGCTATTACATCCGGCGGGGGGATTTACGAGATGAGAAGTTTGAAAAAATACTGTATCCTGTTGAGTGAGCTGTGGCTGTGCGTTCTTTTGCTTCTGACGGGCTGCGGGGGGACAAAGAAAGCGGAGGACAAGAAGTCCATCCGAATCGGCGTCAGCCTGTACCGGGGGGACGACACCTTTCTCAACAATATCCGCGGGGAGCTTGAGCAGTGCGCCAAGGACTTTGAGCAGACAAAGGGCGTTAAGGTGGTTCTGGACATTCAGGACGCAAAGGGAAATCAGAATACCCAGAATGACCAGATAGAGAGGTTCATTGCCCTGGGCTGCGACGTGCTGTGCATCAATCCGGTGGACAGGACAGCGGCCTCGGTGATTATCGACAAGGCGATGGCGGCGCAGACGCCGGTAATATTTTTTAACCGTCAGCCGGTGGAGGAGGACATGGACCGCTGGGACAGAATTTATTATGTGGGAGCCGTGGCAAGGGAATCCGCCGTTTTACAGGGAAGCATTGTGGTGGACTGTTACAGGGAAAGCCCGGAAAGGCTGGACTTAAACGACGACGGCGTGGTGAGTTACGTGCTTTTGGAGGGGGAAAGCAGCCATCAGGATTCCCTGATTCGCACGGAGTGGTCGGTGCAGACCCTAAAGGACGGCGGCGTTCCCATTGAAAAGCTGACCGGCGGCATTGCCAACTGGGAGAGGAGCCAGGCTTCCGCCCTGATGGAGCAGTGGCTGGAAAAGTATCCCGGCAGGATTGAGCTTGTGATTTGCAATAACGACGATATGGCCCTTGGCGCTATTGACGCGATGGAAAGAGCGGGAGCGGAGGGCATCAGCGTGGTGGGCATTGACGGAACCACGCCGGGGCTTGCGGCGGTGGAAAACGGAAAGCTTATGGGCACCGTATCCATTGACAAGGCGCAGTATGCGGGGGCGATTCTGGCGATTGCCGCCGGCGAAGCGTCAGGCTGGGAATCAGAACCGGAATTGGAGCTTGAAGAGGGAAAATATTATCAGTGTCCATGGCAAATTGTTGTAAAAAATTGAAAAATCGGGATAAAAATTGAAAAATTCGATAATAAACGAAAAAATTCTTATAGAAAGTGCCGGAAAGAACAGCTATAATAAAGATGTCAGTGATACATATTGATTAAACTGACACGAGAAATTATATTTATCAAAAAGGGAGGAAAAAACATGAAAAAGAAAGTACTTGCTATGTTACTGGCTTCCTGCATGATGCTTGGTCTGGCAGCTTGCGGCGGAGGCGACAAACCGGCGGAGACAACCGGTACGGATGATACGGCCACAACCGAGGACGCGGCTCCGGCAGAGACAGAAGCAGAAGACACTGCAGATGCCGAAGATACCACAGACAGCGCGGATGCTGCACAGCCGGCGCTTGACGGAGAGGTTTCCGTATTCTATTACACCTACGGCGACACCTACATTTCCAGCGTACGTTCCGCTTTGGACGCGGCTCTGGAATCAAAAGGAATCGCATATCAGGATTACGACAGTAACAACAGCCAGACAACACAGACAGAACAGGTTGCCACAGCTATTGCAAAGGGAACATCTCTTCTGGTTGTAAACCTTGTGGACAGCGGCTCCGACGATGCGGCCAAGAACATTATCGACCAGGCCAGCGCTCAGGGCATTCCGGTAATCTTCTTCAACCGTTCCGTAAGCGAAGAGGCTGTAAGCAGCTATGACAAATGCGTATTTGTAGGAACCGATTATGAGATGGCAGGCCATATGCAGGGCGAAATGATTGGTAACTACCTGGTAGAGAACTATGACAAACTTGACCTGAACGGCGACGGAACAATCTCCTACGTTATGTTCAAGGGCCAGGAAGGAAATGCGGAAGCAATTGCCCGTACACAGTTTGGTGTGGAAGATGCAGACAAAGTTCTGGAAGCAGCCGGAAAATCCAAACTCTCCTTCTATGACAGCAGCAATTCCAACCTGTACCTGGTTGACCAGGACGGCGCATGGTCCGCAGCAGCAGCAAACAACTATATGCAGACAATCCTTTCTCAGTACAGCGAAGCAAACAACAACATGGTTGAGCTTGTTATCGCCAACAACGACGAAATGGCTATCGGCTCCGTAACCGCTCTTCAGAATGCAGGTTACAATCTGGAAGACGGCAGCGCCACTGTAATTCCCGTATTCGGCGTTGACGCTACAGACGCGGCAAAAGAAGCTATTGGCAAGGGTACAATGACAGGAACCATTAAGCAGGACGCTGAAGGTATGGCAAACACGATTGCACAGATTTCCGCTAACTTCATGGGTGGAAAAGATACCTTTGCGGATGTGGACGCAAACAATGTGGTAGGAACATGGCGTGTAAATATTCCTTACGCTGCCTACACTGGTGAATGATAAGTTTTAAACCGTTGCAGCCGCACTTTTAAGTGCGGTTGCATGTGTTTGTGCCAGAGGCACACTAAAAGACAGGGGGTGGCAATTTGGAAAGACAGGCGACAGCACCTGCCGGTCAGGCAGCAGA
This sequence comes from uncultured Lachnospiraceae bacterium, assembly GCA_910577445.1. Classification (GTDB taxonomy): domain Bacteria; phylum Bacillota; class Clostridia; order Lachnospirales; family Lachnospiraceae; genus Suilimivivens. The sequence continues at coordinate 36,440 of CAJTMZ010000024.1, forward strand.
CGGCAGCGTTCTTTTAAGAATGGAAGAAATCAGCAAGGAATTTCCCGGTGTCAAAGCATTGGATAATGTATCTTTAACGGTGAAAGCAGGAACCGTCCATGCTTTAATGGGGGAAAACGGCGCCGGTAAATCCACGCTGATGAAATGCCTTTTCGGAGTATATAGTAAAGACAGCGGCCATATTTATCTGGAAGGCAAGGAGGTAAACTTTAAGACCTCCAAGGAGGCTCTGGAAAACGGAGTTGCCATGGTACACCAGGAACTCAACCAGGCCCTGAAAAGAAACGTAATGGATAACATGTGGCTGGGGCGTTTCCCGAAAATATCCAAGTGGTGTCCGCTTACCAGCGAGGCAAAGATGTATACGGCTACAAAGGAAGTCTTTGACGAGCTGGAGGTCAATGTGGACCCGAAGACGATTATGAGCCGGATGCCCGTATCGCAAAGGCAGATGGTGGAAATTGCGAAGGCGGTTTCCTACCACTCAAAGGTGATTGTTTTTGACGAACCGACTTCGTCCCTCACAGAGGAGGAAGTAGAGCATTTGTTCCGAATCATTAACATGCTTCGGAGCCGGGGATGCGGAATTATCTATATTTCTCATAAGATGGAAGAAATCCTGCGTATTTCCGATGAAGTAACGATTATGCGTGACGGACAGTGGATTGCCACCCGTCCCGCGAAAGAGCTGACCATGAATGAAATCATCCGCCTGATGGTGGGGAGGGAGCTCACCAACCGTTATCCGGAGAAGGATAACGTGATTGGAGAGACGCTTCTGGAAGTAAAAGGGATGACAGCAGTATATTCCCATTTGAAAGATGTTTCCTTCGAGGCCAAACGGGGAGAAATCCTTGGCGTGGCGGGACTGGACGGCTCGGGCCGTACGGAGCTTCTGGAAAATATATTCGGAATTGCCAAACGGAAAGAGGGCGAGATTTACTTACACGGAAAGAGAGTTTTAAACCGCAGCGCAAGGGAATCCCTGGCAAATAAATTTGCCATGCTGACGGAAGAGCGGCGGGCAACAGGTATTTTTTCCATCCGCGATATTCAGGCCAACACGACCATATCCAGTTTGAAGCGGTATAAGGTAGGCCCTTTCCTGAGCGAAAAGAAACTCAGCGAGTCAACGGACTGGGGAATTCAGGCCATGCATACCAAGACGCCGAGCCAGAAAACGCAGATTCGCTCTTTATCAGGAGGAAACCAGCAAAAGGTAATTCTGGCAAGATGGCTTCTGACGGAGCCTGAGGTTCTTCTTCTGGATGAGCCTACCAGAGGAATCGACGTAGGCGCCAAATATGAGATTTATCAGTTAATCCTGAACCTGGCCAAAGAGGGAAAATCGGTTATCATGGTTTCCTCGGAGATGCCGGAGCTTCTGGGCGTGTGCGACAGGATTCTGGTAATGTCCGGCGGACAGCTTGCCGGAGAAGTGGATGCCAGGACAACAACGCAGGAAGAAATTATGACGCTGGCGGCGAAATACGCGTAGGCGGGACTTCAAAACAGCGAAAGCCCTTAAGTATACCAAAAGGGCCGAAGCGGAACTTCAACTGGAATAGGAGGTATTGAATCGTGGCTGATGTAAAAGTAAAGACGAAAGCTCAGACCTTTGCGGCGCTTTCGCCCAAAGATAAAAGGAAAAGAATCGGAGATATTCTTCTCAACAATGCCATGTATATTATTATTTTACTGGCGGTAATTTACATATCAATCAAAGTGCCGGCGTTCCTCGGACTGTCGTCAATTGTCAATGTTATTTCCCTGACGGCGGCCAAGCTTCCCATAGCGCTGGGAATCGGCGGCTGTATCGTGCTGACGGGAACCGATATTTCCGCCGGACGTGTGGTAGGGCTTGCGGCCTGTATTTCCGCATCCCTCCTGACAACGACGTTTAAGGTGTTTCCCGATATGACAAGCGCGCCGTCTATTTTTACAGTGCTTTTAATTGTTTTGGCGGCAGGCGCGGTAGTGGGATTTGTCAATGGATTCAGTGTTGCGAAGTTTAAACTGCATCCCTTTATCGTGACGCTCTCCACGCAGCTTATCGTATACGGAATCATTCTGATGTATCTGAAAAACGGCACCAACAACGGCCAGACGCTGAGCGGACTTTCGGAAGGATACCGTTCGCTGGTTACGGGAACCCTGCTTAAAATCGGAAACGTGGCAGTTCCCATGTACGTGCTGTATGCCGTAATTTTAACCGTTATTATGTGGATAATCTGGAACAAGACCACATTCGGGAAAAACATGTTTGCCGTAGGTTCCAATGAAGAGGCGGCCAACGTATCGGGAGTTAACGTATCCCGCACAATTATTCTGGTGTTCATGCTGGCAGGCGTGATGTATTCCATTACCGGATTTCTGGACAGCGCGCGTATAGCGTCCGCCAACGCCAGCACCGGATGGAACTACGAGTGCGACGCAATTGCAGCCTGCGTAATCGGCGGCGTTTCTTTCGTCGGCGGTATCGGACGAATCAGCGGTATTGTGGTAGGCGTACTTTTGCTTCAGATTATCTTTGCCGGTTTGAATTTCCTTTCGGTTGACGCGAACATGCTCTACATCATCAAGGGTCTTATTATCCTGATTGCCTGCGCAATCGATATGAGAAAGTATCTGGTACGGAAGTAAGAAAAAGCGTTATGGCAGCCGTGCCCGGGCAGGGCCGGTTTCGGAAAGCTGCCTGAACGAAAGAAAGGAATACAGGCTATGGAGGAATCGGAGCGGAAGCTGCGGGGACTTTACGACCGTGTAAACATATCCGTCGGCAATTTGAATATTATCATTATTGTTCTGAGCATACTGCTGGTGCTGTGTATGGCAGTCGGTATCGCCAACCGGGGATATCAGGTAAGTTTTGATTCTCTGGGAGGAACTGCCGTAGAAGGCCAAAAGCAAATGTATGGCGAAACGCTGCAGGTGCCGGAAGAGCCCACCCGGGAAGGATATATATTTGACGGATGGTACCGGGATATCAATCTTACCGTGCCATGGAATGTGGAGGAGGATGTTATTACGGAACCGGTTACTTTGTATGCCGGGTGGAAAGAAAAAACTGCA
>CAJTMZ010000025.1:0-6880 GCA_910577445.1 uncultured Lachnospiraceae bacterium
ATCCAGATGCTGGAAGGGGATAAGGTCCAGTCCGTCATTATCGGCACGGACAGGGTTTACATCCAGCCCAAGGCGGAACGCAGCACCCAGTCCCCGATTTTGTATTTATATGGGGTAAACCCTGCAGTAAGCTATTACACAGGAAAAATCGAAGACGACGATACCCTGACAAGCAGGCTGTTGGAACATAATGTGGAGGTAAAGGGGCAGGTGGCGGACGGCACCAGTGCCGTAATCGGCTTTTTGCTTTCCTATGTGTTCCCCTTTATCCTTATGTGGGTGCTTCTTAGCTTTTTGTTCCGCAAAATGTCCAGGGGCGGCGGCCCCATGGGGGTGGGCAAGAGCAACGCCAAGGTTTATGTGCAGCGGGAAACCGGGATTACCTTCCGGGATGTGGCAGGGGAGGATGAAGCCAAGGAGTCCTTACAGGAAGTGGTGGATTTCCTCCATAATCCCGGCAAGTATGTGAAAATCGGCGCCAAGCTTCCCAAAGGCGCGTTGCTGGTGGGGCCTCCTGGAACAGGAAAGACCCTGCTTGCCAAGGCAGTGGCAGGGGAGGCAAAGGTTCCCTTTTTCTCCCTGTCCGGATCGGATTTTATTGAGCTGTATGTAGGCGTGGGCGCATCCAGGGTCAGGGACCTGTTCAAGGAGGCTACCAAGAACGCCCCCTGCATTATTTTCATTGATGAGATTGATGCCATCGGGCGCAGCCGTGACAATAAGTATGGGGGAGGCAACGAGGAGCGGGAACAGACCCTGAACCAGCTGCTGGCCGAGCTGGACGGCTTCGACCCCGGCAAGGGCGTCATCGTCCTGGGAGCCACCAACCGTCCTGAGATTTTGGATAAAGCCCTTCTAAGGCCTGGGCGTTTTGACAGGCGGATCATTGTGGATAAGCCGGATTTAAAGGGCAGGGTGGAAATCCTTAAGGTGCACGCCAAGGACGTCCATCTGGACGAAAGCGTGGACCTGGATGCCATTGCCCTTGCCACCAGCGGAGCGGTGGGCGCGGATTTGGCAAATATGATAAATGAGGCGGCAATCAACGCAGTACAGCACGGCAGGGAATACGTGACCCAGAAGGATTTGTTCGACGCGGTGGAGCAGGTGCTGGTGGGAAAAGAAAAGAAAGACCGCATTATGAGCAAGGAGGAGCGCAAGATTGTGTCCTACCACGAGGTGGGCCATGCGCTAATCAGCGCCCTGCAGAAAAATTCGGAGCCGGTGCAGAAAATCACCATTGTGCCGAGAACCATGGGCGCTTTAGGATACGTTATGCACGTGCCTGAGGAGGAGAAATACCTGCAGACGGAAGCCGAGCTTCACGACAGGCTGGTAAGCCTGCTTGGCGGCCGGGCGGCAGAGGAGCTGGTGTTCGGCAACGTTACGACCGGGGCGGCAAATGATATTGAGCAGGCCACGAATATTGTGACAAACATGATTACCCGCTTTGGTATGAGCAGGCGTTTCGGCCTTATGGGGCTTGCCACGGTGGAGAACGAATATTTAGGCGGCGGCGCAAGGCTGACCTGCAGCGACAGGACGGCGGCCGATGTGGATACGGAAGTAATGGAAACCTTAAAGTGCTGTTATGACGAGGCCAAGGAGCTTCTTTCCGGCAACAGGGACCTTATGGATAAGCTGGCGGCGCATCTGATAGAGAAGGAAACCATCAGCGGCAAGGAATTTATGAAAATTTACCGGAAGGAAAAGGGGCTTCCCGAACCGGAAGAGAACGAGGGAGAAGCGGATAAGGCGGAAAAGAAGGAACCGGATGATTCTGCCAAAGCCGTACCGGTACAGGAGAAGGAAAACGAAGGCGCCGCGCCGGCGGAAAACGGTTTGCCGGAAAATGACATTCCCGCCCGCAGGGAGGAGCCGGACGGAGGCGCCGCGCAGGGCGAAAATAAGGTGACAGGCCGGTTTTCCAACGCGCCCTCGGATTTCTTCTAAAAATCTGTAAAAGTACCTGCCGCACGGCGGCGCAATGCTAATAAAAACGGACATCATTACGGGAACGAAGGTTCGCATATAATGATGTCCTTATTTCGCTGTGAAAATCCGGCAGCCAAAAAGCGCCGGAAGTGTCCGCATATTGCAGGGGCTGATTTCGCAGCAGAAAGGCCGGTATCATGTTTGACATTCAGGAAGAACTGAAAAAACTCCCGGGCTGTCCGGGGGTCTATATCATGCGTGACGAAAAGGACGCGATTATCTATGTGGGAAAGGCGGTGAATCTCCACAACCGGGTCCGTTCCTATTTCCGCAAAAATATCGGGCGGGGACCGCAGATAGATAAAATGGTAACGCTTATCAGCCGGTTCGAGTACATCGTCACGGATTCGGAGCTGGAGGCGCTGGTGCTTGAAAACAATCTGATTAAGGAGCACAGTCCCAAGTACAACACGCTGCTGAAAGATGACAAGACCTATCCTTATATCAAGGTCACCATGGGGGAAAGCTACCCGAGAGTGCTTTTTTCCAGACAGATGAAAAAGGACCATTCCAAATATTTCGGACCCTACAGCGGGGCGGCAAAGGTAAAGGAAACCATTGATTTAATCAATAAACTCTACCAGCTACGCACCTGTAACAGAAACCTTCCAAGGGACTGCGGGAACGAGAGGGCCTGTCTGAATTACCACATTAAGCAGTGCCTTGCGCCCTGTCAGGGAAGTATCACGGCGGAGGAGTATCAGGCGCAGGTGAAAAAGGCTCTGGAATTTCTAAACGGCAGTTATCAGGATACCTTAAAGGAACTGGAAGAAAAGATGCAGGCAGCCGCGGAAAATCTGGAATTTGAAGAGGCGGCAAGGTACAGGGATTTATACAACAGCGTCAATGAGATTGCGTCGAAGCAGAAAATTACGGACAGCGACGGGGAGGATAAGGATATTATTGCCCTTGCCAGCGACGAGCGCGACGCGGTAGTCCAGGTCTTTTTTGTGCGGGACGGTAAGCTGATTGGCAGGGAGCATTTTTATATGACACATGTGTCGGAAACCCCCAGAGCCCAGATACTGCTTGATTTTGTAAAACAGTTTTACGCGGGAACGCCTTTTATCCCAAGGGAGCTGATGCTTCAGGAGGCCATCGAGGACAGGGAGGTAATCGAGCAGTGGCTTACCAGGCGGAAAGGAGGCAGGGTTTACATCAAGGTGCCGAAAATCGGCTATAAGGAAAAGCTGGTGGAACTGGCCGCCAAAAACGCCATGCTGGTTTTAAGTCAGGATAAAGAGCGCATTCGCCGGGAGGAAGGAAGGACCATCGGGGCGGTGAAAGAGATAGCGGGGCTTTTGGGGCTTTCCGACGTGAGCCGGATGGAGGCGTTTGATATTTCCAATATCAGCGGATTTGCCAATGTGGGTTCCATGATTGTCTATGAAAAGGGAAAGCCCAAGCGCAGCGATTACCGGAAATTCCGGATTAAGACCGTCTCCGGGCCCGACGATTACGCGTGCATGAAGGAGGTTCTCACCAGAAGATTTGTCCACGGCATGGAGGAACAGAAAGTTCTGGAGGACAAGGAGCTGGAAAAAGAATTCGGCAGCTTTACGAAATTCCCCGATTTGCTTCTCATGGACGGCGGCAAAGGGCAGGTGAATATCGCCCTTCAGGTTTTAGGGGAACTTCATCTGGACATTCCGGTGTGCGGTATGGTGAAGGACGACAATCACAATACAAGAGGTCTTTACTATAATAATGAAGAAATACAGATTGACAGGTATAGCGAGGGCTTCAAGCTGATTACCAGAATACAGGACGAGGCCCATAGATTTGCCATTGAGTACCACCGTTCCCTGCGTTCCAAGGCGCAGGTGAAGTCGATGCTGGAAGGCATTCCCGGCGTGGGGCCGTCGCGGCGGAAAGCGCTGATGCGCAGGTTCAAGTCCATTGAGGAAATCAAAAACGCGGAGGTGGAGGCTCTTGCGGGCGTGGATGAAATTCCGGAATCGGTGGCAAGGGGAATCTATGAGTTTTTCCATGGAGAGACGAACGAAGCGGATTTATGAAAATCTGCTTTTCGGCGCGGCGCACACGAACTATTGAGATTGTTGCGTTTGTGTGGTACACTTACACTTAGAAAGAAAGCATTCTGCACAGAGAAAAGGAGCGGCTATGGCAAGCGTAAAGTTGCAACAGATTATTGAAAAAATGAAGCTGGAAAATGTGACGCCGGAGCTGGATATTTCCAGAATCAAGATTACCCAGCCGGATATCAACCGGCCGGCATTGCAGTTGGCGGGTTATTTTGAGCATTTTGAGGCAATCAGAATACAGATTATAGGATTTGTGGAATACACATATATGCAGGGGCTTCCGGAGGAGAGACAGCGGGAGATATATACAAAGTTCCTGTCCTTTGACATTCCGGCGGTGGTGTTCTGCCGGGACCTTGAACCGGACGACCTTTTTAAACAGATAGCAATGGAAAATGAAATTCCTCTTTTAAAGACACAGAAGGCCACCTCCGCTTTTACGGCGGAAATTATCAAGTGGCTGAACGTACGGCTGGCGCCCTGTATTTCCGTTCACGGCGTGCTGGTGGATATTTACGGCGAGGGCGTGTTAATCACGGGCGAGAGCGGCATCGGGAAATCCGAGGCGGCTCTGGAGCTGATTAAGAGAGGGCACCGTCTGGTGACGGACGACGCGGTTGAAATCCGCCGGGTCAGCGAGGAAACCCTCGTAGGTTCCGCCCCCGATATCACCAAGCACTTTATCGAGCTTCGCGGAATCGGCATCGTTGACGTGAAGACTCTTTTCGGTGTGTCCAGCGTCAAGGATACCCAGAACATTGATTTGGTTATTCGGCTTGAGGACTGGGACAAGGAAAAGGAATACGACAGGCTGGGGCTTGAGGAGGAATATACGGAATTTCTGGGGATTAAGGTGGTGTGCCACAATATTCCCATCCGTCCGGGAAGAAATCTGGCGATTATCTGCGAGTCCGCGGCGATTAACCACCGTCAGAAACGGATGGGATACAACGCGGCTCAGGAGCTGTACCGCAGGGTGCAGGAGTCTCTTGCCAAGAGGCGTCTTGAGGCGGAGGACGACGATTATTGATATCCGGAAGGCATACGTTTTTAAATGCATAAAATAAAGAAACTATAATAAAAATAAAGGGAGGGAAACTTATGGGCAATTCAGGTAAGTATATTTTTGGCGTGGACATCGGGGGAACAACGGTAAAGCTGGGATTTTTTGACCGGGAGGGAACGCTCCTTGACAAATGGGAAATTCCCACGAGGACAGAGGACGGCGGAAGCAAAATTCTTCCGGACATTGCGGACAGCATCACAAAAAAAATAGACGAAAAAGGAATCGGGACGGAGGATGTGGCCGGCGTTGGCGTTGGCGCGCCGGGGCCTATTGACAACGAAGGCGTGGTACACAGAGCGGTGAATCTGGGATGGGGCGTTTTCAGCATCAAAAAGACGCTGGAGGATATTCTCCATCTGCCGGTTATGGCCGGAAACGACGCCAACGTGGCGGCCTTAGGCGAAATGTGGAAAGGCGGCGGCAAAGGCAGCAGCGACCTGATTATGGTAACGCTTGGAACCGGCGTGGGCGGCGGCATTATCACCGGGGGAAGAGTTTTGACGGGCGTGTGCGGCGCCGGTGGTGAAATCGGCCATGTGCACGTGGAGGATAACGAGGAGGAAAGCTGCAACTGCGGAAATAAAGGCTGTCTGGAGCAGTATACTTCCGCAACGGGCGTTACAAGGCTGGCAAACCGTAAACTGGCTAAAAGCGACAGGGAAAGCGTCTTAAGGGGCGGAGAGGTTTCCGCAAAGACTGTTTTTGACGCGGTAAAGGCAAAAGATACTCTTGCGATGGAGGTTGCGGAGGAATTTGGAAAATATTTAGGAAACGGACTGGCGGTGATTTCCAGCGTGATTAATCCCGATACGATTGTAATCGGAGGCGGCGTTTCCAAAGCGGGAGAGATACTGATGGATTATATCAGGCCCTACTATGAGAAGAACGTCTTCCACGGCAGCAGGGAAGTAAAGTTTGCCCTTGCCACACTGGGAAATGACGCAGGTATTTTCGGCTCCGCAAAACTGGTTTTAGACGCTGTTTTATAAAATATGACACGGGGAATTAAAGTGGAAAATTTCGGTTTGGCTATTTATGATTTCATCAGAACTTACGTGCCGGAGGAAGATATTCTATTAAATGAACCTATGTGTAAGCACACGACTTTTCGTGTGGGAGGCGAGGCGGACTGCTTTGTGAGAATCAGCGGTCCGGCTCAGCTTGCGGGGCTGATTCCCCGGTTTTTGAGGGAGAAAGTTCCGTATTTTATCGTTGGGAACGGAAGCAACCTTCTTGTGGGGGATAAAGGCTTCCGGGGCGTTATTCTTCAGATAGGGAGCAAAATGAGCGCCCTGTCCGGGGAAGACGGATGTATCAGGGCCGGAGCGGGAGCTTTGCTTTGCGCGGCGGCGAAATACGCGATGGAACGGGGGCTGACCGGGCTTGAATTTGCCTCGGGGATTCCCGGCACCATAGGAGGCGGCGTGATGATGAACGCCGGCGCCTACGGCGGCGAGATGAAGCGGGTGATAAAGAGCGTCACGGTTCTTGACGAAAACGGAAAAATCCATACCCTCAGCGGGAGCGATATGGAATTTGGCTACCGGACCAGCATTGTCAGGAAGAAAAATCTTGTGGTGCTGGAAGCGGAGATGGAGCTGCCGGCGGGAAATCGGGAAGATATTCGGGCAAAAATGGAGGAGCTTGCCGCGAAAAGAAAAGAAAAGCAGCCCCTTGAGTTTGCCAGTGCAGGCAGTACCTTTAAAAGGCCGGAAGGGTATTTCGCCGGAAAACTGATTATGGAAGCGGGGCTTGGGGGCTACGGCATCGGCGG
>CAJTMZ010000025.1:7005-11833 GCA_910577445.1 uncultured Lachnospiraceae bacterium
CGAGGTGATTTTTTTAGGAGACTTTCACGAGTGATAAAGCAGCGGTTTTTGGCTGATTAAGGGGGAAGCGGTATGCGGTTTGTGGTAGTGACGGGGATGAGCGGCGGCGGGAAAAGCACGGCCCTGCGTATGCTGGAGGATGCGGGATATTACTGCGTGGATAATCTTCCGGTGCTTTTGATAGAAAAGTTTGTGGAGCTGATTGCAACGCCGGACGGGGAAGTCACAAAGGTTGCCCTTGGCCTTGACGTACGCGCCGACCAGGCTTTTGAAGCCACTACGAAAATTCTGAATCAATTAAAAAACGACGGTTACGCTTTTGAAATTCTTTTTATGGAGGCAAACGACAAAACCCTCCTGAAACGCTACAAGGAGACCAGAAGGGTGCATCCCCTTTCCCCCTATGGGCGGATTGAGGACGGAATCCGGAAGGAGAGGACTATATTAAGGAATATCCGGGAGAAATCCGATTATGTAATCGATACCTCCCGGCTCCTTACCAGAGAACTGAAAGAGGAGCTTGACAGGATATTTGTGCAGAACGAAGGCTATAACAGCCTGATGGTGACGGTGTTATCCTTTGGTTTTAAGTACGGTATCCCGGCGGACGCCGATTTGATTTTCGACGTGAGATTTTTACCGAATCCGTTCTATATTGACGAGCTGAAACATAAAACTGGTAATGATAAAGAGGTTCAGGATTATGTTATGAGCTTCCCTGAGGCTCATGTCTTTATAGAAAAGCTGACGGATTTGGCAGGCTTTCTGATTCCCAACTATGTAAAAGAGGGGAAGTATCAACTGGTAATAGGAATCGGCTGCACAGGCGGCAAGCACAGAAGCGTGACGCTGGCAAACCGGCTTTACGAGCATATGAGAAATAAAGGGGAATACGGAATTAAAATCGCCCACCGTGATGTGGGACAAGGCATGTAATACGTAGCCCCTTGGACATGACGGGAAGTGGAAAAGATGTCGTTTTCATCAAATGTGAAGGAAGAATTGGAAAAAGTGGTTCCGGGCCCGCGGCACTGTCAGCTCGCGGAACTTGCGGCAATTATCTGTTTTGGCTGTAAAATTGGAAAAAATGGAAATAAAACGGAAGAAACGGTAATATATTCTGAAAATCCTTTCGTGACCAGAAAATACTTTACATTATTGAAAAAAGCATTTAATATAAAAGTTAATGTCAATAAAGTGCTGCAGTCTGTTAAGATAATAGACGAAAGCGGCTGTATGCATCCGCTTTCCGGTGAAATCAATCCACTGCTCATTAAAAATAGCTGCTGCAGGCGGGCGTTTTTAAGGGGAGCTTTTTTATGTATCGGCTCTATGAGCGACCCCAATAAGGGGTATCATCTGGAGTTCGTATGTGAGAATGAAGCCCAGGCCGCGCAGATACAGAAAGTTATCTGCAGCTTTGAAATCGACGCCAAAATTGTAAAACGGAAAAAATATCATGTGGTTTATTTGAAAGAAAGCGAAAGCCTTGTGGACCTCTTAAACATTATGAACGCCCATGTGTCGCTGATGGAACTTGAAAGTCTCAGGGTGGAAAAAGAAGTCCGCAATTTTGTAAACAGACAGGTCAACTGTGAGGCGGCAAATATCACAAAGACTGTAAAGGCGGCGGGCGGTCAGATAGAGGACATCCTGTTTTTACAGAAGCATTACGGCCTGTCGAACCTGCCGGAACCACTGCGGCAGATGGCGGAGGTTCGTCTTGAACATCCGGAAAGCTCTCTTGCGGAGCTTGGAAGTTACCTTAATCCGCCGGTTGGCAAATCCGGCGTAAATCATAGATTGCGAAAGCTCGGCGAGTTGGCGCGGCATGTCGGCGGGACGGACCAAAGCTGACTGGCGGGGCGGATATTCTGGTGGTCGGCCTGACTTAAGGCCCGGAAGATTAAGGGAAAAGGAGGAGATATTATGATTGAAAAGTCTATCAAAATTGAATTGAACGGAGGGCTGGAAGCAAGGCCGGTGGCAATGCTGGTTCAGGTTGCAAGCCAGCACGAAAGCTCCGTGTATATTCAGTCGGAAGGAAAAAAGGTGAATGCCAAAAGCATTATGGGCATGATGAGCCTTGCGCTTAATTCCGGAGAGTCCGTTACCGTGGTTGCCGACGGGAAGGATGAACAGGAGGCTCTGCAGTCAATCGAAGAGTATTTAAGCGGCGGCAAACAGTAGGACAGGATTTAAAATGGCGATGGAAAAGAAAAAAATGCTTTTCATCTACAATCCAAGAGCCGGAAAAGCCAGAATCAGAAGCAATCTTCTGGATATTATAGATATTTTTACAAAAGCCGGCTATGAAGTCACAGCTTATCCCACCCAGATGAAGGGGGACGGCGTCGCGGCGGTAAGGGAGCGCAGGCTGGGATATTATGATATTATTGTGTGCAGCGGCGGAGACGGGACGCTGGATGAAGTGGTGTCCGGCATGATGCAGTGCGAGCGCAGGATTCCCATCGGATACGTGCCGGCGGGAAGCACCAACGATTTTGCCAACAGTCTCAGTATTCCCAGAGACATGATTCGCGCGGCGGAAATGATTATAGAAGGGAAAACCTTTGACTGCGATATCGGGGCGTTTAACGACGATTTCTTTGTATATATTGCGGCATTCGGGCTTTTTACCGACGTTTCCTATGAGACGCGGCAGGATATCAAAAACGTGCTGGGGCATATGGCGTACATTCTTGAAGGCATGCGCCGCCTTTCCAGTATAAAGTCCTATCATATGAAGGTGGAGAGCGAGGAGGTTTCCGTGGAAGCCGAATTTTTATTCGGTATGATTACCAATTCCACTTCCGTAGGAGGGTTTAAGCGCATTACCGGAAAATATGTACAGTTGGACGACGGAGAATTTGAGGTGGTACTGATTAAAAAGCCTGCAAATCCCATGGAGCTTAATCTGGTTATGGCGGCTCTGATTAACCGGAGGGTCAATACGGACTGTATGTACTGTTTTAAAACCTCGTCTTTGAAGATAACCTCCGGCGAGGAGGTTGCCTGGACCCTTGACGGGGAATTTGGCGGAAAGCACAGGGAAGTGGATATCTGCAACTTAAAAAAGGCCCTTGCTATCCGGGTTCCATAGCTTGACATTTCCTTTGCATTTTTATGGAAATCTTGTTATAATGTACTCATAAAAAATGACTATATATGAAAGAGAGGATGATTAGAAATGCCATTAGTAACAACAACTGAAATGTTTAAAAAGGCCTATGATGGCGGATATGCTATCGGCGCATTCAACGTGAACAATATGGAAATCGTTCAGGCGATTACCGAGGCGGCTGATGAGTTAAAATCCCCTATCATTCTTCAGTGCTCCTCAGGTGCAAGAAAGTATGCAAAGCATGCTTATCTGGTACACCTTGTAAAGGCAGCTTTAGAAGAGACAGATATTCCGATTGCATTGCACTTAGACCACGGTGCAGATTTTGAAATCTGCAAGCAGTGTATCGACGGTGGCTTCACTTCCGTTATGATTGACGGTTCTTCACTTTCTTATGAAGATAATATTGCCGTTTCCAAGAAAGTAGCCGACTATGCGCATGAAAGAGGCGTTGTGGTAGAGGCAGAGCTTGGAACACTTGCAGGCGTAGAGGACGACGTTAAGGTAGAGCACGGCGCAGAGTCCTATACACAGCCCGACCAGGTTGAGGATTTCGTAAACAGAACAGGTGTTGATTCCCTGGCAATTGCTATCGGAACAAGCCACGGCGCTTACAAATTCAAACCTGGCCAGAAGCCCCAGCTTCGTTTTGACATTCTTGACGAAGTAACCAAGAGACTTCCCGGATTCCCGATTGTTCTCCATGGCGCTTCCTCCGTACTTCCCAAGTACGTGGATATCATCAACGCAAACGGCGGAAAACTTGAGGACGCTATCGGTATTCCCGAAGACATGCTTCGTCAGGCTGCAAGGTCTGCCGTATGTAAGATTAACATTGACTCTGACTTACGTCTTGGTCTGACAGCCGGTATCAGAGAGCATATGGCTCTTCATCCCGACCACTTCGACCCCAGACAGTATCTGACAGACGCCCGCGCTTATGTAAAGGAAGTAGTGGCTCATAAGATTACCACTGTTCTTGGTTCCGAAGGAAAAGCCTGAGCTTAAAGCGGATATATAATGATGTTTTTATGGACAGAGATATTGGCAGCATTATCTCTGTCCGTTTTTTTAAAAAGAAAATACGGAGGAAAATGGACAATTTCTTAAACGGCCTGCAAAAATACCCCATAAAAGGGAGGATGCCAGATAAACAAAAGTTTATCTGGCATTTATTATGAAAAAGTTATTAATAAATCAGTTACTTGAGGTTTTCATTGTTTGGGTTTCTTTGTTGTATCTGATGATATAAGTATATGACAGAGAAATGTCAAAAGAATGTTATCTCAATTAAGTTTTTGAAAATTATATATGAACAGAGTGTGAACACGAGAGAGACCCGTGAAGCGGTCAAAATGTGAATTGACCGTGAAAAGTGGGAATGTTATACTGAAATCCAGCAGAGACATGCGCGTTTGGAATACCCTATGGCGGTGGCGCGGCCGTTTGATAGATGGGAGAAGGAGGCAGGAGCGGCGATATGGAAAAAAGAGCTGATATCATGGAAAGAAACCCGTTTCCCGGAAGTATTTCGGAAAAGGAAAGCGACAGGGAGAAGGAGCATCGGAAACTGATTCGGAGGGCAGCGGCGGAAGGAATGGTTCTCCTTTCCAATTATGGCGAACTGCCTCTTGAAAAGAACAGGAAAGTAGCTTTATACGGCGGCGGTGCCAGATACGCCGTTATCGGCGGAACGGGCTCCGG
>CAJTMZ010000025.1:11862-23880 GCA_910577445.1 uncultured Lachnospiraceae bacterium
AGGGCTTAAAAACGCCGGAATAGAAATTACCTCGGAAGAATGGCTGAATGACTACAGCAAGAGATATGAAGAGAGCAGGGAGAAGTGGAAGAGACACATTTACGATATTTCCACACCGGGAGATTTTGATTCCCTGTACCGCGCCCATGCGGCGAATCCCTTTGCCATGCCCCGGGGAATGGAAATCGAAAAAATATCCGGCACGGAAACCGCCGTTTATGTAATCAGCAGAATATCCGGCGAGGGGGCCGACAGAAAAGCCGTTCCCGGTGATTATTACCTTTCCGGTCAGGAAAAGGATGAGCTTGAAAAGATTTTCAGCCTTTATGAAAAGGTGATTGTGGTGCTCAACACAGGCGGAATTATTGATTTGAGCTTTATGGACAACAAAAATAAGGGCGCGCTGGTGGTAATGTCCCAGGCCGGGATGGAAGGCGGAAACGCGCTGGCGGACGTTTTGCTTGGCCGGGTAAACCCCTGCGGAAAGCTGACGGATACCTGGGCCCGCGGCTATGAGGATTATCCTTCCAGCAAAAATTTCAGCCACAACAACGGAAATATTATAGAGGAAAAATACGAGGACGGCATCTATGTGGGATACCGGTATTTTGACAGCTTTGACGTAAAGCCAAGATACTGTTTTGGCTACGGATTGTCCTATACTTCCTTTGCCATAAAAACGGAATCCGTGAAAGTAAAGGAAAACAGGGTGGAACTGCTTTTTAGCGTTAAAAATACAGGGCCTGTGGCGGGCAGGGAAGTGGTGCAGGTTTACGCTTCCTGTCCAAAGGGGATGCTTCAGAAGGAATTAAAGCGCATGGTGGCGTTTGCAAAGACGGAGACGATTCCGGCGGGAGAGACGAGGCAGACAAAGGTCTGGTTTGATTTGAGCTTGTTGGAAGCCTTCCACGGGGGAAAATCGGCGTGGCTGCTGGAAAAGGGCGAATACTACCTTCTGGCCGGGGATTCCTCTGAAAACGCGTACCCCGTGGCCTGTCTGGCGGCGGAGGATACGACGGAAACGGAAAAGGTCCGGGAAATCTGTCCTTTGCTTGACGCTTTAAAGGAAATTGCGCCGGACGAAGCCCTGCTTTTGTCAAAAAGACAGCAGATGAAGGAGATATGTGAAAAAGAAGGACTTCCCCGGATTCCGATAGTTCCCCGGCAGAGAAAACGGAAAAAGCGGCAGGCCGGCACTTTGGCGCTGCGGCTTGCGGAGGAGATACTTTCCCGGCTTTCAACAGAGCAGAAGGTGCAGTTGGTATGCGGACGGCCCAGAGAGGGAACGGCGGAGATTATCGGTTCGGCAGCCGTGCTGGTGCCGGGAGCGGCGGGAGAGACCACCCCTTTGCTGAAGCGGGACTTTGGCGTTGCGGGCCTTGTACTGGCCGACGGGCCTGCCGGCCTGCGTCTGCAGAAACAGTATGAGGAGGACGCTCAGACAGGCGAAATCCATACCCTTGGCAGATATGAAAGTCTGGAAAACCGGATATTCGGAACAGAGTTTCTCCACGACGGGACCGTCAGGCATTATCAGTTCTGCAGTGCGGTTCCCGTGGGAACGCTGCTTGCGCAGACCTTTGATGTGAAGCTGATGGAAGAGATAGGCGCGCTTATCGGCAGGGAAATGAAAGAATTTGGCGTTACCCTGTGGCTGGCTCCCGGCATGAATATCCACAGAAATCCGCTGTGCGGAAGAAACTTTGAATATTATTCGGAGGACCCTCTGGTGAGCGGAAAGATGGCCAGCGCCATTACGAAGGGAGTGCAGACCCTCCCAGGGATAGGAACCACCATCAAGCATTATGCCTGCAATAATCAGGAGGAAAACCGCAGAGGCGTTTCCAGCATCGTATCCCAGAGAGCGCTGCGGGAGCTTTATCTGAAAGGGTTTGAAATTGCGGTGAAAGAATCCCAGCCTATGGCAATTATGACCTCTTATAATAAGGTGAACGGCGTGCATACCGCAAACAGCAGGGATTTGTGTACGGAGGCGGCCCGGACGGAATGGGGGTTCGAGGGAATCATTATGACGGACTGGACGACCACCAATGACGGCGGCGGAAGCTCGGCGGCAAAATGCCTGTGGGCGGGCAACGATTTGATTATGCCGGGAACCATGTCAGACCAGAAGGAAATTATGGACGCGGTCGGCGGTCTGGGCGCGCAGTTCCTTGACGGGCGGTATTTGGACGAGTGCGCCCTGAGAATGCTGAAAGTTATTCTGGCGTCGGATGCCTATAAAGGGGCGGAGAGTTATCTTGCAGATAAGGAACTGGACTGCATCATGGAGGAAACAGGGGATTGAAAACAGGAAGAAATTTAATAAATCTGATATTTATTATACTTTTAGCAGGGGCGGACCAGCTTACCAAGGGGCTTATTGTCAGTTTCGTTAAAGGACGCGGCAATATCGTTCTGATAAAAGGAGTGCTGGAGCTGGAATACTTTGAAAATTTCGGCGCGGCTTTTAATTCCCTTGTGGGTCAGAGAATCCTGCTCATTTTTATGACGTCTCTGCTTATCCTGTTTTTGCTATGGAAATTATTCCGGTCGCCGGATGAAAAGCGGTACTTCGGAATGCGCCTTTGCCTTTGCCTGGCGGTGGGCGGCGCGCTGGGAAATCTGATTGACAGGATTGTGAAAGGATACGTTGTGGACTTTATTTACTTTACGCCCATCAATTTTCCCAAGTTTAATTTTGCGGACATGTGCGTGACGGGCGGAGTTATCGCGCTGGGGGCGCTGATGATGTTTTATTATAAGGAAGAGGAAGTCGATTATTTGCTGGGGATTAAGGGAAAAGGTTGAAAAGCTTGTGATTTTATAAGAGAAGCAGGAGGGTATTATTTATGGACAAAAAACAATTGCGCACAGGCGTTATCGGGTGCGGCGCTATCAGCGACATTTATCTGAAGAATATGATAAACGAATTTGACAATCTGGAGGTGGTATCCTGCGCCGCGCGGCATCTTGAAAGCGCGCAGAAAAAGGCCCGGCAGTACGGTATCAAAAGCTGCACAGTTGACGAACTTCTGGCGGATGAAACTATCGACATGGTGGTGATTCTGACGCCTGCGCCTACGCATTATGAGCTGATTAAGAAGGCTCTGGCGGCCGGAAAGCATGTTTATACGGAAAAGACCATCACCATTACGCCGGAAACGGCAAAAGAGCTTTTGGAGCTGGCGGACGAAAAAGGGCTGTATCTGGGCTCCGCGCCGGATACCTTTATGGGAGCCTCCTGGCAGACTGCCGGCAAGCTGATTGCGGAGGGGGCATTGGGAGAAATTACATCCTTCCAAATCAGCGCCAACCGGGATTTGGACCTTTTGACAAGTATGTTTGGTTTCCTGCGGATGCCCGGAGGGGGAATCTGCTACGATTACGGCGTATATTACCTGACCGCGCTGGTAAGTCTTCTCGGGCCCGCGGCCAGGGTGGCGGCTGTGGTAAAAAATCCAAAGCCTGTGAGAGTAAATGTAATGCCCGGTTCGCCGGAATACGGAAAGGAATTTTCCTATCCCAATGAAAGCCAGGTGGCGGCTGTCCTGGAACTGGAGAGCGGGGTGACAGGAAACTTTGCGTTAAACGGAGACAGCGTGATTGCCGACCAGTCGCAGTTTCTTATTTACGGAACAAAAGGAATCTTAAAGCTCACCGACCCGAACCAGTTTGGCGGAAAAAATATGTTTCTGGCAAACAGCTACGATTTTGCCAATCCCCCTGTCTGGACAGAGGTGGAAAACACCTTTGCCTATGAGGACAACAGCCGGGGAATCGGTCCCTCCGAGATGGCGGCGGCAATTTTGTCAGAAGGAAAAAACAGGGCGTCCAAGGAAATGGCATACCATGTGCTGGACATTATAGATAAGATGATGGTAAGCAGCGGAAGCGGAAAGTTTGAGGCGGTGGCCTCCACCTGTGAGAAGCCGGAGCCGATGGCGGAAGCGGCGTCCACAGCAAGGTAAAATTTACAGAAAGAAACCGGGGTATCAGTATGGACGGAGCAAAGCCGTTTACAATTATGATGAGAGACGTCGAAGTTATGCGGGTGGATTTTGACGCATTGCAGTATGAAGTATTCTGTGAAAAATATCTGCCCTATCCGCTCCGGGGCAGACTGCGGGAAATACCGAAGCCGGAGGGAATAAAAACGGCTTATGATATGACGCAGATGGTAATTACCGCCCGGAAAAACGAGGAGGCGGTTGTCGGCTGGCTGGCAAGCAGGGTACTGCTCCTTAGCAGGGCTAACGCAAAATGGATTTACAATATTTGCCATTTCGAACAGACGGGAACGGACGAGCAGAAGGTGAAAATCGCCATGGCCTGCCGGGCGGTATCGGTACTGGACGCTTATTGGCTTAAGTTTGACGATGACGGGCCGCTGTTGTGGGAAGAGGTTGACGTTAAGCAAAATCCGCTCA
This sequence comes from uncultured Lachnospiraceae bacterium, assembly GCA_910577445.1. Lineage (GTDB taxonomy): Bacteria > Bacillota > Clostridia > Lachnospirales > Lachnospiraceae > Suilimivivens. The sequence goes on from CAJTMZ010000025.1 coordinate 16,293, forward strand.
ATGAGATTATTGCCCAGGTGGCGCTCCACGGAAAATCCCTGACGCTGCAGGGCTCTCTGGTTACGCCAGAGCTGACCACAAACGGGGCTTATGCAAAAGCCTGGAGAAGACATTCCGACAATCTGCTGTGGCTTTATAAGCTGGGGGCAAACGGAAACACGGAATCGAGAATCGAAGTGATGTGTTCGGATTTGCTTGATAAGATGAATGTGGAGCACGTTCTCTATAAGGCCGGAGAAGATGAGGGAAAATATGTATGTATGTGTCCGTGTATGACCACGGAGAAAAAGTCGGTTCTCACAGGCATGGAGTTTATCTCCTGGTGTAATGTAAACGGCATTGACGCAGACCAAAGGATGTTTGAGATTGACGGCGAGAGCATTTATAAAATGTGGATAGTTGATTTCCTAATCAGCAACCGGGACCGGCACGGGCAGAACTGGGGATTTTTTTATAATACGGAAACCATGGAGATTCTGGGCTGCCATCCCCTGTTTGACCATAACAACGCGTTTGATATTGATTTTATGAAAGATATGGACGCGCCCTATCAGTTTGGTGAGATGACAATCCGGCAGGCCGCGGTTAAGGCGATGAAAAATGTAGATTTTCATTTCACGGCGCCAATTACGCGGGCTGATTTCATTACGGACAGACAGTACCAAAGTTTCCGGAAGCGGGCGGAATATCTGGGGATGAAACTTGCATAAGATGCGGAAAGCGCCAGAACGTACTTAAGGAGCAGGCGGGAAAGTATTTTGTATGAGAAAATTACAGTGGATATATAAGGAAAAGATAAAAAGAAATTTCAATATAATGTTCTTCTTTTTATTTGCCCTGCTGCTTGCCGGATGTAGCGGGCAGACGGAGAACGCTGCGGCACAGAGGCCGCTTGTGTCCGAAAGCCATGAAGAAAGGGAATATGATGGAGAGGCCGCGAAGGGTGTATCGGACCGTGTTTTTCCACGGCAGGAGAATGAGGAAGTAAATCATGCAGAAGAGGAAAGCGGGACGGTACAGACAAAAGCGCCGGCCGAAAGCCAGGAAGTAACCGGCGGCGAAACGACAGAGATTATTGAAATACCGGCCTACTTTGGGCAGGCTTATGTGGAGATAAACGGAAATATTCCTTTTTTTGATGACAGCGAATTGTCGGCAGAGTCCTTTGAATATTATCCGGAACTGGATTTGCTGGGAAGATGCGGCGTATGCATGGCAAGCGTTGGCCAGGATATTATGCCCACAGAAGAGAGGGGAGAGATAGGCAGTATAAAGCCCTCCGGCTGGCATACCGTTAAGTATCCGGGCATTATTGACGGAAATTACCTCTATAACCGGTGTCATTTAATCGGCTATCAACTGACGGGAGAGAACGCCAATACAAAAAATCTGATTACCGGCACACGTTACATGAACACCGAGGGAATGCTGCCCTTTGAAAACAGGGTGGCGGATTATGTTGAGGAAACCGGCAATCACGTTATGTACCGGGTAACGCCGGTATTTGAAGGAAAAAATCTGCTTGCCAAAGGCGTTGTAATAGAGGCAAAATCTGTTGAGGATAACGGGGCTGGCATTTTGTTCAATGTATTCTGCTATAATGTGCAGCCCGGAATTATCATCGATTATGCAAACGGCGACAGTATGGCGGATGAGTCTGCCGGCGCAAAGGAAAGCGGACAGCCGCCATTAGAACAGGAAGCGGCGTCGGATAGGGGAATGGCACAGCCGGAACAGAGTGCAGGCGCGGAAGAGCCGGAAGAACCGTCAGGAGTTACACAGCCGGAGCCGGAAGCAGTATCAGACGCCGCACACTCAGAACCGGAACCGCCGTCGACAGAAGCCGGGGCCTATGCGGTTAACAGTAAAAACGGGAAAATACATAAGACGGGCGAATGCCCGGCAACAGGAGAGGGAGATAACGCCATGAAGTCCCCGGTGTATTTTGGTACTTATGAAGAGGCGGAAGCATATTCGCTTTCTATTGCGCCGGGGCAGGGGAAGAGGAAGTGCGGGAATTGCTGGTGATAAATTATGCTTTAATCGGTGGTTACCGGATGATGGAGGAACAAAACGCCATCTAACAATATTTATAAATGCTGTCTAGTTCACGATTGCTTTGGGGTTGAATTTTACCTTGTATTTATCCAAAATGTTTTTTCTCCAATTCTGCAAAAACTATTTCTGCATCAACTGCTTCTGCTCCGTTAGCAATTTCCTGCTCGGATTCGAAGATTGCCTGGTCGATGCGATTCATTCTTGCAAATTTATCATATAATTCACTACTCATCACAACCAAATCGCTATATCCGTTTTTGGTAATAAAAATAGGCTCCTGTTCCTTGTGTGCGATATTAGAAATTTCGGTTGTATTGCGTAAATCCTTAATAGGCATGGCATTTCTGATATGGAATATGATGCGGTGGGAAGGCTGTTAAAAGTCACCGACCATAATAGCCATATCACAGGTTATGGCTACGATGTTGCCGGGAATAAAGTATTTGCCCAATATGATGAGTTTGGTAATATAAAGCAGATAAAAATGTATGATGATTATGTAAGAGAGAGGATGGGTTGACTATACAAATCATGGATATGGAGATATGGGTAGGGTAGCCCAGATTATCATACAGTTCCGCACTGGCATGAAAGGATATATAATGCACAAAATAGAGATGGGATGAAAAAAAACTATCGAACCAATATTAACACACCTTTAGGAGATAAGTGATGAGAAAAAAAATGTATGAAGACTGTAATAATAATGCTGAATTTTTAAAAGGATTATTTCACCAGATGCAAGCATTATCAGATTCAGAGTTAAATTGGAGAATCTCAAGTTTTGATTTCATTCCTGTAGATAAAGGAGATTTCATTGGAGGAGTGCCTGATACTGAAATGGAACAACTCTATAACTTTCAGAAAAGACTTTCCGATGAGCATACAATAATTATTATTCACAATGATTTTATGGGTTTGTTAAAGAATGTTAAGACAATATATGAAGGGAGGCTCGAAGTTATAATTAAAGGTAAGCCATTAAAAATAAAAATTTTTGATGGCGATATCATAGAAATAGATGGGGAAATAGAAGCTGAGCTCAAATTATAATTTGCTGTTTCTTGAATTATAAAGTTCTCTAGTGGTGAAAATCTTAATAACTCATTGGCATTGTGGTTGCCAGTACAATCATTAAATCAATACAGGATAGGGAATTGTGCAGAAGTTGACGCAGTAAATCAAGCATTAAATAATGGTGCAGATGTAAAGAATTTGTATTTATATACCATTAATACAAAAAATCAAATAACTAAAGCAATGTGCGAAAATTGTGTATATACATTTGCGGATAAAGTTGCGCAGGTACTGTCTCATTAAATAAGTGATTGCCTAGTAAATATTTATGGATTTAGACAAAGTAGAACTCCTGTAAAGCAGGAGTTCTACAGTAAAAGCGGAGTGATATTAGTTATGAATAATTTGAAATGGTAAAGTTTGTTCATAATAATTGTATTAGGAAACTGAACATCAAAATAGAATAAATATTATAAAAAAGGAATATGCTATGGATGATTTAACAAAAATATCAATACGGGGTAGAATGGCATATTTACTGTGTGTATTTGAAAATATTTTAGTGTTTTTTAAGTGTGAGAAGAAAGACTGGAATTGGATTTTAGATAAGCTATGGCAATATACAAGTATTGAATATTTAGATGATTGGATGTATGAAATCGCAGAATATATGCCAGAGAGTGTCATGGAGGATAATACGGACGATATTGAGTATATTACAGAAAGTGAGGTAAAAAGACTTAAAGATTTATATAAAAACAATCCTGCAGAGGTTAATAAAATGCTTCGCATTATATATGAAGCCGGGACGATAGATTTATATACGAGATTACAAAATGGTAGCCAAAATACATTGGTAAAGTTACAGGAAGGTATTGATATTGCAATAAAAACAGGTGTAAAATTGCCAGACAAATCAGAATTTGAGAAGTATAGATTTATTGAAGGCAACGGATGGGGAGCCCCCTTTGACGGTAAAAAATATTCTTTATATTTATAAAAAATTCAACTATCCCAGTATATATTTGTATGCTTCAAATCATACGGCGTATAAGGAGAGAAAGGATATGACAAAAGAACAAAATGAGTTTTTCCAAGAACTGGCTAATATACAAGAATACTGTGTAAATATTGCATTGAGTAAAAAAGCAAAGTACCATGATATGGAAGAACTTTTAAAAGATGTAACATGTGAAGTTGTATATAGGATTATGGAATTGCTTGATGGTTATGGAGAGGGGGTTCCAAGGTGTGATATCATTAATACTGTAACTTCTAAAAGTATAAATGAAGGCATAGAGTTGCATGATAAGTGCATGAATTTTTTGGAAAACCCTTTTAGTGTAACAATGGAATCTGAAAGAAGCCGGGTAAGATAGTATAATTCAACTAAAAGAAAATGGGAAAAGCTGCTGGCTATCTGGAGCCAATTACCAAAGGCTTTAGAAATTTGGGGCCAGGTGGTGAAACACAAATTGTAACAACATCAAAGGTTAATTCAATAATGGAAATATTTAAGTTGAGGTGAAAAGAAAAACATGAATGAAAACATTATTAAAGAGCTGAGGGATGGCCTGCCGGCATCTTTAATACAATATGTTGATGAAGTTGAAACACTTATAATGGATGGTAAATATAGACAGGCATACCTAAAGATGAATGAAATACGAAATAATCCATTATGGTCTCCTACAAGTGAGTATTTACAATTGATGGAAAAGTTTTGGTGGAATTATGCTAATTGAAGGTTGTAAGTGTATCAATAGCGATAATTAATTCAAGATAGGAACTAATTTCCCGTAGCTTGTTGCGAGGTAAGGTAATTTAAATTTGTTTCAGGAGGCTTTAAATGATAATAAATGAGATAACTGAAATGACAAGATTGAAGAAATTGATGGAGAGAAGAAGTATGTTCTTGAAAAACACATGAAAATAGGAGTGGAAAGGCTGAAAGAGTTGGCAAAAATGAACAAAGACTTGGAATTTATTTGTGAAAAGCAAAATTTTACCATGGATTTCAGATACATAAATCTTCGGCTTATAAAATGGTTGCCATGCATGATTTATAAATATGAATGGCTGTGGAGAAGAGTACAACTTGAATGTATGCTGTAAATTAACACGCATATTTGCGTTGCTATTTTTGTGCGTTTTGTAGATAATAAAATAAAAAGGAGATGAGGACTATGTCAAACATAAAACCGATATCAGATTTGCGAAATTATACAGAGGTTTTAAAAGAGGTAAGTACCAATCAGCCGGTACATCTTACCCGGAATGGCAGAGACGCTTATGCCATTGTAGAGGTGGGTGAATTGGACATGCTGAAGGCAACGATAAAGCTTTTGGCTAAATTAGGGGAAGGAGAGCGGTCTGCGAGAGAAAAAGGTTGGTTGACAGCAGATGAAGTAGAGGCTGCATTGGGCAAAAGACCGTGTTTGGGAAATTGCAACAACTAGTGAGGCTGTAAAACCAAATTACATTTTTTATCGCATTGAGAGTGATACGGTAAGGGTTATCCGTATTTTGAGCCAAAAACAGGATTTTGAAGAACGAAAAATCTTTTAATGATAAGGTAGAATCCAAAGAAAGTCTGGCAAGGCAGTATAATTCAACTGATAGAAACAGTTCTTTCAATTCTCGGATAAAAACATGATATCGGTATAGAGAACCCATTATCATCCCTCACTTCAGTTGCCATGTTTTTCGCCATACGTTTTGCACACGGTTTTGCGAAAATGAAACGAACATCAAAGTAATTCAGGAGATAATGGGTCATGCAAACATCTCCATAACGATGGATATATATTTTTAAAATTTTTTAATATTGCAATTTAATATCTTCAAGGGAGTGTCTGACACTGTTCTTCAAGATAAAAATTGACAACAATTTTGACAACAAATTTTATAAAAACTATACTGAACAGTACCGAATAATACTTTTTGGAAAATTCTTTATAGCTTCTCCGGCTCCGGATATTCCACCCCAAAGCACTCCACAGTCACGCTTTTCAATTTCTGTTCCTCAAGGGGTCTGTCATTATAATCGGTATCTGTCTCGGCAATCTTATTCACCACATCCAGACCTTCAACCACCTTACCGAACGCTGCGTACTGGCCGTCAAGGTGAGGACTTGTCTTGTGCATGATAAAGAACTGGGAACCGGCGGAATCGGGCATCATGCTTCTTGCCATGGAGAGAACGCCTTCCGTGTGCTTTAAATCGTTTTTCACTCCGTTTGAAGAAAACTCGCCTTTGATACTGTAGCCGGGGCCGCCCATTCCGGTGCCTTCCGGGTCGCCGCCCTGAATCATAAATCCCCGGATAACCCGGTGGAAAATCAGTCCGTCATAAAAATTTTTGTTGATTAAGCTGATAAAATTGTTTACGGAAACGGGGGCGATTTCGGGATAAAGCTCCGCCTTTATGATATCTCCGTTTTCCATGGTAAAGGTAACAACAGGATTCTGAGCCATATTTGTTTACTTCCTTTCAATATATTATGTAATAATAAACATTTTAGCGGAAGTGATACGACTTTTCAATGAAAAAATGTTTTTGGTTTGTATATATTAATTCCGGGGGATGTTTGTTATAATGTCTATACGGGTTTATTTCCTGTTGTTAAGGAAAGCGGAAAGGACTATGCAATGCTTAAATATATTCTGTTTCTGTTGTCGGAATATTATTATACTGTTATGGAATCACGTCTTTGCGAAATCCATGAGAAAGTATCTTCCCATCAGATTAAAGTAGTACTGAAAAAAGCAATACCCGCGGCTTTGGACGAGAGCGGGGTAAATCCGGCGGAGGCGCTGATTATCACAGACGAGCCCGGCGCGGCTCGCCGGATGCTTGAGGCCGGATGTTATGTGGTGATTCTCTACCATGAAAAAAACAGGGGTATGGATTTCCCTTCCGCCAGATACGGGGTGGAGGATGTGTTCATGCTGGAGTACCAGTCCTATGAGGAAGCGTATAAAAGGCTGGCCGGACTTCCGTGGGATATCCTGGAAACGGACAGGCTTCGGGTGCGGGAGAGCACGGTGGAGGATGTGGACGAGTTTTACCGGATTTATAAGGAGCCGTCCATTACGCTTTATATTGAGAATCTGTATACGGAGCGGGAGGCGGAGCTGGCCTATATGAGGGCTTACATCGACCAGATTTACGGCTTTTACGGTTACGGGCTCTGGACGGTGATACTTAAAAAGACGGGGCAGGTGATTGGAAAGGCCGGGCTCAGCGTCCGGGAGGGCTACGAGATGCCGGAGCTGGGTTTTGTGATAGACGCCGGATACCAGCATCAGGGCTATGGTTATGAGGTATGCAGGGCCATCCTTCGGTATGCCAAAAGCGAGCTTGACTTTGACGAGGTGCAGGCTCTCGTGAAAAAGGAAAATCAGATTTCCATGCGGCTTTTGGATAAACTGGGGTTTGTTTTTATGCGGGACGTGACGGAGAGGGACAGCGATTACCGGCTGTATGTGAGGCATGGGTGAGGCTCTGCGT
>CAJTMZ010000025.1:23890-39146 GCA_910577445.1 uncultured Lachnospiraceae bacterium
AATAGATAAAATTTTCAGGAAAAATATTTGGGATAAAATCTTCAGGATTAAAATCCTTGTACACAAATTATTGACAAACCCCTCCCGATAACATACCATAATGAGATAGAAAAAGACTGGGAAAGTCACTTTAAAGGAGCAGAAATGGCAAAGCTGTATATTAATGAAAAGAATAAGAAAGGGCATATCAACCCGGAAATTTACGGACACTTTTCCGAACATCTGGGGAGATGCATTTACGAGGGCCTGTATGTAAAAGAAGATTCCGGCATTCCCAATGTAAACGGTATGCGGACGGACGTGGTGGAGGCGCTTAAAGAACTTAAGGTGCCGGTGCTCCGCTGGCCGGGCGGGTGCTTTGCGGACGAGTATCACTGGATGGACGGAATCGGGCCGAAGGAAAACCGCAAAAAGATGATTAATACCCATTGGGGCGGTGTTCTGGAGGATAACAGCTTCGGAACCCATGAGTTTTTTGAACTTTGCCGGCAGCTTGGCTGCAAAACCTACGTCAACGGCAACGTGGGGAGCGGTACGGTGAGGGAAATGTCCGAGTGGATGGAATACATGACCTTTGACGGCGTCTCTCCTATGGCGGATTTGCGGAAAGAAAACGGGCATGAGGAGCCTTTTAAGGTGGACTATTTTGGCGTGGGCAATGAGAACTGGGGCTGCGGCGGCAATATGACGCCGGAATATTACGCGAATCTTTACCGCAGATATCAGACTTATGTGAGAGACTACAAGAAAGACGAGCCTGTGCGGAAGATTTGCGGCGGGCCCAATTCGGATGATACCGACTGGACGGGAAAAGTGCTTGCCACCTGCTTTGCGTCCCCTCATCCGGATAAGGATTTCCACGGGTTCATGGACGGGCTTTCCCTTCACTATTATACCACCCCGGGAGGATGGGAGGAAAAGGGAAGCGCTACCTGTTTCGATGAAAAAGTATGGTATCAGACGCTTTACAAGGCTTTATATATGGAAGAATTAATCCGGATGCACGGAGCCATTATGGACAGTTATGACCCGGAGAAGAAGATTGGCCTTATTGTGGACGAATGGGGCACCTGGTTCGACGTGGAGCCGGGAACGAATCCCGGATTTTTGTATCAGCAGAACACCATGCGGGACGCCCTTGTGGCGGCTGTCAGCTTAAATATTTTCAATAAGCACTGCGACCGGGTGAAGATGGCGTGCATTGCCCAGATGGTGAACGTGCTGCAGGCGGTGATTCTGACGGAAGGGGATAAAATGCTCTTAACGCCTACCTATCATGTATTTCACATGTACCGGGGGCATCAGGACGCGGAGCTTTTGGACAGTGAGCTTGTGGATGTGCCAAAGGCCGGACGGGAGGAGTATGTGGTGCCTTCCCTGAAAGAATCGGTATCCATGTTAAAGGACGGAAGCATTCTTGCCACCATCGCCAACCTTTCCATAGAAGAAAGCCGGGATGTGGAGCTTGTCTTTGCGGAACGGCAGCCAAAGGAAGTAAAGGCCACGATTCTGACGGAAAAGATGAATGCCTGCAATACCTTTGACGAACCTGACAAGGTAAAGGAAGCGGTCTTTGAAGATGTAACGCTTACGGACAGAGGCGTCTTTTTTACGATTCCGGCCTGCAGTGTGGTCAGCCTGAAAATCTGCTGAGAGGCTTTATGGGAATGCCGGGGCGGGCGAATGCGCGGCGGATATTCTGAGGTATTGTCTGCTTTGCATAATACACCCTGTCCGCCGGTAAAATAAAAACAGAAAATGCGAGGGAAGTTATGAATAAAGGAAAATATTATATTACAACGGCGATTGCCTATACATCAGGAAAGCCCCATATCGGCAACAGCTATGAGATTGTTTTAGCTGACAGCATCGCCAGATTTAAGAGAAAAGACGGATACGAGGTTTATTTCCAGACCGGCACCGACGAGCACGGGCAGAAGATTGAGTTAAAGGCCCAGGACGCCGGAATTACGCCGAAGGAATTTGTGGACGGCGTTGCGGGAACGATTAAAGGGCTGTGGGATTTGATGAATACCTCCTACGACCACTTTATCCGCACAACGGATGGCTATCACGAAAAGCAGGTACAGAAAATCTTTAAAAAGCTTTATGAGCAGGGGGATATTTACAAGGGAGCCTATGAAGGACTTTACTGCACGCCCTGCGAATCTTTCTGGACGGAGTCTCAGTTGAAAGACGGAAAGTGCCCCGACTGCGGGCGGGAGGTAAAGCCGGCAAAGGAAGAGGCGTATTTCTTTAAGATGAGCAAATATGCGGATAAGCTGATTGCGCATATTAACAGCCATCCGGAATTTATTCAGCCGGTTTCGCGTAAAAATGAAATGATGAACAATTTCCTTCTTCCAGGGCTTCAGGATTTATGCGTTTCCAGAACTTCCTTTAAATGGGGAGTTCCGGTGGACTTTGACGACAGGCACGTGGTTTATGTGTGGCTGGACGCCCTTACCAACTACATCACGGGGATTGGTTATCACTGCGGGGAGGAAAGCACGGAGCAGTATCATAAGCTGTGGCCAGCGGATTTGCATTTGATTGGAAAGGATATCGTGCGTTTCCATACCATTTACTGGCCCATCTTCCTGATGGCTTTGGGCGAGCCGCTGCCGAAGCAGATATTCGGACATCCTTGGCTTTTACAGGGGGACGGCAAGATGAGCAAGTCCAAAGGCAACGTGATTTATGCCGACGATTTGGTGGATTTTTTCGGAGTGGACGCGGTCCGGTATTTTGTGCTTCACGAGATGCCGTTTGAAAATGACGGAACCATTTCGTGGGAGCTTTTGGTGGAGAGAATCAACTCCGACCTTGCCAACGTTCTGGGCAATCTTGTGAACAGAACCATTTCCATGAGCAACAAGTATTTCGGTGGCGTGGTGGCGGATAAAGGCTGCGCCGAAGCGGTGGACGGGGATTTAAAGGCGGTTGCTACGGGAACCTGCGAAAAGGTGACCGCCAGAATGGAAGAGTTGCGGGTAGCCGACGCCCTTACGGAAATTTTTGCCCTGTTTAAACGCTGCAACAAATATATTGACGAGACGGAGCCCTGGGTGCTGGCAAAAGATGAGGAGAAAAAGGAGCGTCTTTCCACGGTGCTTTACAATCTGGTGGAAAGCATATTAATCGGCGCTTCCCTTCTCGAGCCTTTCATGCCGGAAACCGCACAGAAGATAGCGGAGCAGCTTAAGGGAGAACTGCGCGGTTTTGACAGGTTAGGAGAATTTGGCCTGTATCCTTCGGGAAATCAGGTGACGGAAAAGCCGCAAATCCTCTTTGCAAGACTGGACGTAAAGGAAGTGACGGAAAAGGCGGAGGCAATGTTTGCGGAAAGGATGGCCGCGGCGGCCGTACCGGCCGCTTCCGGCGAGAATGCGGATGCAGACAATGCGGAAGATGTAATAGATTTGGAGCCCAAAGAGGAAATCACCTACGACGAATTTGCGAAAATGCAGTTCCAGGTGGGCGAGATTATCGCCTGTGAGGAGGTTCCCAAATCAAAGAAGCTTTTGTGCTCCAAGGTAAAGATTGGAAGCCAGGTAAAGCAGATTGTATCCGGAATCAAGGCGCATTACAGCGCGGAGGAGATGGTAGGCAAAAAGGTAATGGTTCTGGTGAACTTAAAGCCTGCCAAACTGGCCGGCGTTCTTTCGGAGGGAATGCTTCTGTGCGCGGAGGATGGCGAGGGCAATCTGGCCCTGCTTACGCCGGAAAAGGAAATGCCGGCGGGCGCGGAAATCTGCTGACGCGGCGAAGCGAAGCAGTTTTGCAGGCCGCCAGAGCGCCGTGACGAAATGCGGAGAATCCGGTGGCGCGGCAATGCGCCTGCGGCCGGCGAGGGGTGGATAAAATTGGGAGGTTACAATGGTAAAAAAGGAAGAATTTACGTTTGATTCCAGGGACGGAGCTACGAAAATCCACGCAGTGAGGTGGGTGCCGGAGGGGAAGGTGGTCTGCATTCTCCAGATTATCCACGGTATGGCGGAGTATGTGGAGCGGTACGAACAGCTTGCGCAGTATCTGGGGGAAAAAGGAATACTGGTGACGGGCGACGACCATTTAGGACATGGAAAAAGCGTAGGGGAAGAAGGCGCTTACGGATATTTTTGTGAGCAGGACGCGGCTACCGTGGTAGTCAGGGACGTGCATCGCCTGAAAAAGATAACCCAGGAGGAATATCCGGGAATCCCCTATGTGATTTTGGGACACAGCATGGGTTCCTTTATTCTGCGCAACTATCTGTTCCGGTACGGAACGGGAATCCAGGGCGCGATTATATGCGGAACCGGCTCGCAGCCGAAAGCCCTTGTGAAGTTCTGTAAGCTGATAACGGCAGTGCAGGGGGCGTTCCTTGGGCAGAAGCATGTGGCGAAAATGCTTGATAAGCTGGCCTTCGGCTCTTATAACGAGCGGATTCCGGGAGCGAGAACCCCTTTTGACTGGCTGTGCACGGACGAGAGCGTGGTGGACGCCTACATGGCGGATAAGCTGTGCGGGTTTACCTTTACGGTAAACGGTTTCCAGACCCTGTTTACGCTTCTGGACCGCTTAAATCAGGAGGAAAACCTTCTGGCGATGCCAGGGGCGCTTCCGGTGCATTTTATTGCGGGGGATATGGACCCGGTGGGAAATTACGGCGCGGGAGTCAAAAGGGCCTGCGAAGATTTTAGGAAAGCCGGTATGTCGAGGGTTTCCATCAAGCTGTATCCGGGAGCAAGGCACGAACTGCTGAACGAGAAAAACAAACAGCAGGTATATGAGGATATCTACCCCTGGATTCTGGAGCGGGTAAAGGAATATCAGCAATAATCAAAGTAAAAATAAACGCGGAAATGAGGAAAAAAATGGCAAAAAAGTTTTTAGCGGTAATGGCCGCCTGTATGGTTCTGCTGCTTGCAGTGCCGGGGACGGTGTTTGCCGGGGAGACGGTTGATAACGGGGCGTCGGACATCATGGACCAGGTGAAGCAGAAATTGTCTGCGGTTTTTGAAGAGGTAGACGCGGAGACGGCGAACGAGGTGTTTTCTTTTCTGAAAGAACAGGTAAAGGAAGGAAATTTAAGTTCCGGGGAGGGTCTGCAAAACGCCATAGAAGCGGGGGAGAGCAGATTTGGCGTTACCATCAGCAAAGAGGACGCCGGCGAACTGGTCGCCGCCATGGAAAAGCTGGAAGATTTGGGATTCTCTGCCGAATACATTATAGATAAAACGCAGGGTCTGTATCAGGAATACGGCACGGATTTCGTGGACCATGTGGACGAGGTGGTGTCAGGGGCGGTAAAGAACGCCGCTTCCAATGCGGTCAGCAGCTTTTTTACCAACCTGAAAAATTCCGTTAAGAATTTTTTCAGCAATATATTTTCGTGAGAGGCAAAAGAATAAAATAAAGGCGGTTCTGTAAAAATATATAGCATGTCAGAAATATACGGAGGTGCTATATGAAAATTATTTTTTACGGGACGAAGCCCTATGACAAAATCTGGTTTGAACCGATGGGCAAGGAATATGGCTTTGACATTCATTTTATTGAGGCGGCCTGCAATCAGGAAACCATTTTCATGGCGAAGGGACATGATGCAATCTGTATTTTCGTCAATGATTATGTGAACGCTGAAATGATAGACGCGCTCTATGAAATGAAGGTCAAGGCTATTTTGCTTCGCAGCGCCGGTTTCAATAACGTGGACGTAAAAGCGGCGGAGGATAAAATTGTACTCCTGCGTGTTCCCAGCTATTCGCCCGAATCGGTTGCGGAGTTTACCATGGCGCTTTTGCTTACCGTCAACCGGCTGACCCACAAGGCATATAACAGGACAAGGGAATTTAACATGAGCCTTCAGGGGCTTATGGGGATTGATTTGTATGAAAAGACGGCGGGCGTGATTGGAACGGGGAAAATCGGACAGGCTATGATAAAAATACTGAACGGTTTTGGGATGCGCGTGATTTGTCACGACCCCTTTCCGGTGGACGGGCTGGAAGCGGAATACGTCTCCTTAGAGGAGCTTTTTAGCCAGTCCGACGTGATATCCCTGCACTGTCCCCTCACATCCGGCACAAACCATATCGTGAACCGGGATTCCATTGCGGCCATGAAAAAGGGCGTTTATCTGGTAAATACCTCAAGGGGCGGGCTGATTGACACGGAAGCTTTGATTGAGGGGATGCTGGAAGGAAAATTCGGCGGAGTGGGGCTTGACGTTTACGAGGAAGAAGAAGGGGTTTTTTACGAGGACCGTTCCGGCGAAATTATAACGGACGACAATCTGGCGCGTCTTATGACCTTTCCCAATGTGCTTGTAACTTCCCACATGGGATTTTTTACCAGGGAGGCCATGTACGCAATTGCCAAAACAACTCTTGAAAATGCGTACGCCCTTGAAAACGGGCTGCCACTGGTGAATCAGGTGGGAAAGTAGCCGTCTCTTCCGGGAAAGTCTGCCTTGGAAATAGCTCCCGGAAGGAACGGCTTTCAGGGCCTGCCGGAATGATAACGAAAATGATGGCGGTTCATTGATTGTAAAGTAGGAGGGAATCTGTTATAATAAAATATCTGTAGTTTGAAAGGGCGGTTCAATGGACGAGGGGATATCTTATGAAATACGGCCGGCCGGCCAGGATGAATGGGAAGAGGCTATGGGACTGGCGTGGAAAACCTTTCTGGAATTTGAGGCGGGCGATTACACACCGGAGGGCGTCAGAAGTTTTGAGGATTTTATAACGGACTCGGCGCTGAAGCGAATGTTTCTTTCAGGGGATTACCGGCTTGTTACGGCATATGTCGGAGATAAAATGGCCGGAATGATTACGCTGCGAAACGAGTGCCATATCTCGCTTCTTTTTGTGGATAAAAGGTATCACAGACATGGAATAGGAAAGGCTCTGATTGACGCGGTGGCGTGTTATGTGAAAGAAAGATACGGGAAAAGGTACGGGCCGGAATGCGGACGGGGGCCGAAAGAGGGGTACAAAGGATACCGGATGACAGTGAACGCGTCGCCCTACGGCGCGGCCTTTTACCACCGGATAGGCTTTAAGGATTTGGGTCCGAAGCGGCAGCAGGACGGGATAATATTTACGCCAATGGAATATATCATAGTGGAAGGGTGAGGGTTATGGAATATATTCACAGTAAAGATATTTTTTTGTTGATGAGGGATACGCTCAAGCTGGTGGACAGAAGAGCAATGGACCACGGCTCGAGGGTAGCGTATTATTTGTATAAAATGCTGGAATGCAACGGCGGTTATGAAAAATACGAGCTTGCGGATTTTGCGTTTATGGCGTCCATGCACGATATCGGCGCGTATAAGACGGACAATCCGAAAGATATGATACAGTACGAACTGCGGACTTCCCTGTCCCATTCCACATACGGTTATCTTGTTTTCAGGCATCTTTCGCCTATCAGCGAGCTGGCGCCGGTGATTCTTTATCACCATACGGACTATGCCCAGTTAAAAACGCTGAATTTCGCATATAAGGATATTGCGGCGTATTTGAATCTGGCCGAAAAGGTTGATATTTACGCGGTGGCTTTGGGCGATAAGTTTGAGCTTTCCATGTTTGAAAAGCAGGCGGATAAGGTGGTGAGCCGGGAAGCGCTGAATCTGTTTAAGATGGCGGTTGAAGAATACGATGTGCTGACAAAGGTAAGGAAAGGCCAGTATAAGGAAGAACTGGACGACATTATCAGCTATCTGATTTTCAACAATGACGATAAAAAGAAGTACCTGGAAATGCTGATGTACTGTCAGGGCTTCAGGCGGGAGTCGGCGGTGGTAAATACGGTGACCTGTGTGTGTATTGCCGAGAGCCTTGCCCAGAGAATGGGAGTCGGCGGGCTGGACAGGGAGCAGATGTATTACGGCGCACTTCTTCACGATATCGGCATGGTAGCGATACCCAATGAGATAGTCAATGCGCCAAGGCCCCTGACGGAGGAGGAATATAAGAAGGTAAGGATGCATGTGCACGTGGCGGAGAAGGTTCTGCATAACCGTATGGCCGCGGAGGTGGTTGAAATTGTGGCCGCCCACCATGAGAGATGCGACGGCAGCGGGTATCCGAGAGGACTTCGGGAGGCGCAGATGAATGTCCGCCAGGAAATCGTCCAGCTTGCGGACGCGGTGACGGCGCTTTTGGATAAACGCTCTTACCGGGCGGCTTTTACCGAGCAGGAAATGCTGGATATTATCAGGCAGGACGCGGAAGCCGGGAAATATGACAAGATAATTGTAAAGACGTTTTTTGACTACTATGAAGAAATTATGCAGCATATGAAAGAAAGGCTGGAAGAGATACTGGCTACATACCGAAAGCTGAACAGGCAGTATCGGCAGGTTTCGGGTAAACTGAAGAAAGACAGTTAACCATAGTTAACTGAAAATAGGAGGAACTTATAGTGGGAAAATTATTTGACCTGGAAAGCCCTTTGTTTTCCGGTTTGAACAAGATGGCGGATTTGATTTATTTGAATTTACTGACGTTCGTCTGCTGTATTCCGATTGTTACCATAGGGGCGTCCATGACGGCTTTGAACTACGTGGTTTTAAAGATGGTGAGAAATGAAGACAGCCATCTTACCAGACAGTTTTTTAAGTCGTTCAGGCAGAATTTCAAACAGGCGACGATTATCTGGCTGATTATTCTGGCGGCGATTATCGTGCTGGCGGGGGATTTTTACATTTTTACATATTCCGGCGTCAATTTTCCGCTGTGGCTTAAGGTTGCGTTTTTAGCCGTGGCCATTGTGGGACTTATCGGTATTATGCATGTTTTTCCGGTTCTGGCCAGATTTGACAACACCACGAAAAATATATTTAAAAACTCGCTTTTCATGGGGATTTTAAGTTTTCCCAAGACGGTTCTTATGATTATATGCTGGATAATTCCCGTGGTTTTGCTGCTGTTTGCCGTGAAAGTGCTGCCGGTGGTATTCTGCCTTGGGATTTCGGGGCCGGCCTTTGTCTGCGCCCTTCTCTACAATAAGACGTTTAAACGTTTCGAGCCGGAGGAGGAAGGAATCGTCAGCGACGAGGACTGGACGATTGCGCCCATCGAGAGCGGGACGGAGGAAGACGATTTTGCAGCCGCGGCGGAGGCAGCGGAGCCGGAAAAAGACGGGACAGAATGAAGTTTGTACAAAGTGCCTATTGATAGTTGGTATTTGTTGGTGAGATTGCCACTCGTTGTAAAATCGTATATCTTTTGTAAGCATTTTCAACAAGGTATCATAAAATCTTTGTGGAATAGTGGCATAGCCAGATACGGTAATTTCATGTATACTGATTTCAGACTTGATTGTGAATTAAAAATTTAAGGAGGCAAATTACAATGGCAAGTTTATCTTTAAAAAACATCTGCAAGGTATACCCTAACGGATTTGAAGCGGTAAAAGATTTCAATCTTGAAATTGCAGATAAAGAGTTTATTATCTTCGTAGGCCCTTCAGGATGCGGTAAATCTACTACACTTCGTATGGTTGCCGGTCTGGAAGACATTTCTTCAGGCGAACTGAAAATTGGCGACAGGCTTGTTAATGATGTTGAGCCTAAGGACAGAGATATCGCGATGGTATTCCAGAACTACGCTCTGTATCCTCATATGTCAGTATACGACAACATGGCGTTTGGTCTTAAGTTAAGAAAAGTACCGAAAGATGAAATTGACAAGATGGTTAAAGAAGCAGCTAAGATTCTTGACCTGACAGCTCTGCTTGACCGTAAGCCGAAGGCTTTGTCCGGTGGTCAGAGACAGCGTGTTGCTATGGGACGTGCTATTGTTCGTAGTCCTAAGGTATTCCTTATGGATGAGCCTCTTTCCAATCTGGACGCCAAGCTGCGTGTTCAGATGCGTATAGAGATTGCAAAACTGCACCAGAGACTGGGCACCACCATCATCTACGTAACACACGACCAGACAGAGGCTATGACACTGGGCGACAGAATCGTAGTTATGAAAGACGGCGTTATCCAGCAGGTTGACACACCTCAGAACCTGTATGAGAAGCCGGGCAATCTGTTTGTTGCCGGATTCATGGGTTCACCTCAGATGAACTTCCTTGACGCTACCGTAGAAGTGAGCGGCGATGTTGCAAGCCTTAAGGTTGCAGGCAAGAGCATTCCTCTTCCCGCTGCAAAATCCAAGAAGTTAATCGACGGCGGTTATGCCGGAAAGAAAGTTACTTTCGGTATCCGTCCTGAAGATGTATATGATGCTCCTGAAGTTGTTCAGAATGCAAAATGCGTATTCGAGTCAACCGTAAGAGTATACGAGCTGCTTGGTGCAGAAGTTTATCTGTACTTTGATTTGGAAGAGTTCCCGATTACTGCAAGAGTTGATTCCCGTACATCCGCAAGACCGGGCGATACAATCAAATTCTGCTTCGATGTTGATAAGATTCACGTATTCGACAAAGAGACAGAGCAGACAATCACAAACTAATAAGATTACTATGAGGAGCACTCCGATAAGGGGTGCTTCTTTTTATAGAGGAGATTATGCGTTTTAACTGAATGTTTTGTTGCAAACAGTCCAAAAAGTCTGTTATACTATAGCTATATTTGGAAAGGACGTGATAAAATGATTTCTACACAGATTATATTAAACTGCATTGAAGAGCTTAGAAACATCACAAAAGTTAATCTGGCCGTGTTTGGGCTGGACGGGCTTCCGGTAGCGTCCACTTTTGACAGCGGCGACATAGCGGCGGAGATTCTCACCAGCTTTGCGGATTCCCCGGCGGACAGTCAGGTGATTGGCAGGGACCATCTGCTTAAGATAGCGGACGAAAATGAGCCGGCATATATATTGGTGGCCAGAGGCAGCAATGACGAGGCGTATCTTATAGGAAAAATTGCGGTAAGCCAGTTGCAGCAGCTTATCATCGCATATAAGGAACGTTTTGACCGCAACAACTTTTTCCAGAATCTTCTGATGGATAACATGCTTTTAGTTGACGTGTACAACAGAGCGAAAAAGCTGCATATCGACGTGACCGTTCCCAGGATAGTGTATATTATTGAGACAAAAACGGAAAAAGACACCACGGCGATGGAATTTTTGAGAGGGATGTTTTCTTCCCAGTCAGGCGATTTTATCACGGCTGTGGACGAGAGCAGCGTGATACTGATTAAATCTCTGGAGGAGACGGACGGCATCGAGGAAATTGAGCAGACGGCCCAGACAATCGTCGATATGATGAGCACGGAGATTATGATGAATGTCAGGGTGGCTTACGGAACCGTGGTTCAGGAGCTTAAGGACGTATCCAAATCCTACAAGGAAGCCAAAATGGCAATGGACGTGGGCGCGATTTTCTATGTGGAAAAGAAGGTTAACTCCTACAGCAGCCTGGGAATAGGGCGTTTGATTTATCAGCTCCCGGCGAATTTGTGCAGAATATTTATCGAAGAAATTTTCGGCGATAACGACCCCGGAAATTTCGACGAGGAAATTGTGACCACCGTCAATAAATTCTTTGAAAACAATCTGAACGTGTCGGAGACGTCGAGACAGCTTTTCGTACACCGCAATACACTGGTGTACCGGGTTGAAAAACTGCAGAAAAGCACGGGACTGGACGTGCGGACCTTTGACGACGCGTTGACGTTTAAAATAGCCATGATGGTTTACAATTATATGAAATATCTGAACCTTCTGGATAAATAGTAATAAGCAGCCTTATTTCTGAATACAATAGTACATGACTGTTGGGAGGGATAAGGTTGCTTTTATATGAAAAGAAAATAGGATATTTATCCGTCTATCAGGACGGTGAAAGAAAGTCGTCCGCGGGCTTTCTGAAAATCGAGAGAGAAAGATACGCCTGCAGACTGGAAATACATATTAAAAAAGGCACGGAAGTATATAACGGAAATTATATGCTGACGCTTATTGCGAAGGACAGGGAATTGCCCTGGGGAACCGTGGCCATAAGGAAAGAGGAAGGCTTTATAGAAAAAACGCTTCCCGTAAAAGGGGACATGTTCTGCTTTGAAAACAGCCGCGTCAGGGAAGACGAGGTCTGCGGTATTTCAATCAGGCTTGGCGGGAACCGGTGGATATCCGGCGGATGGAAAGAAACTGCCGGGGTGCAGGCTGCTTCCGGTGTAAGGACAACGGAGCGGGCAGCGATTCGTGCCGCCGGTGCGAGAGAAGAAAGCTTTAAGGACCAGGGCAGAGACAACAGAGAGGATGAAGGGCTGGAGGAAAAACCGGAGGAAAGAACGCCGTCTGATAAAAGCGCGGGTCAATATTCGTTGTTTGAGCAAAGGCCGCTTCTGCACGAGGCAGGCGGGCGTAAGTCTGCGGACAAATGGGAAAAGCTCCGGCAAAGTTATAAGACAGTCCATCCTTTCGGCGACGAGAGAACTTTTATCACGATGGAACTGCGCGACTTCCACATCTTAAAGCCGTCCTGTCAGAAGTTTGCAAACAACAGCTTCCTCTTGCACGGCTTTTATAACTACAGACATTTGATTCTCGGGCCGGACAGGGAACTGGGCGGCAATGACGGGTTCTGCTTTTATCTGGGCGTGCCGGGGGCTTATTTTGAGCGGGAAAAAATGGTGGCCGTGATGTTCGGATTTGAAGGCTTTGAGTGCAGTGGGGCAGTGGAAAGCGGAAAGTTCGGATATTATATGCGCCGGGTGGAAATATAAGTGGAAATATGTTTCGGCGGATGTGAGGACGGGCATAAAAAGATAGCTCTACCCTCCGGGAAACTGCCACGCGTTACCTGTGCAGCCGGCTCGAACCAGGCGCCCTTGCGGCACATGGAAGATTCCGCTTAGTGCTGCTTTGTTCCCAACCTGACACGATTCACGGATTTCCATTGCGCAAGACCCGATTGTCAAACGCCGCTTACACAGGGCAGCCATGACAGCTTCCCGCAGGATAAAGCTACTGTTGTTAGTATAGGGGCTTTTGGAGCGTTTGTCAACTGTAATTACTTTCCGGGCCGGGCAGGCATTGACAGGAGAAGAGTGAAAATGACAGAGCAGGAAAAGTACATGAAAGCGGCCATCAGGCAGGCAAAAAAAGCCTATGATTTGGGGGAGGTTCCCATCGGCTGCGTGATTGTATATGAGGGAAAAATTATAGGGCAGGGCTATAACCGCAGAAATACGGACAAGAATACCCTGGCCCATGCCGAGATTACCGCAATCAATAAGGCCAGTAAGAAAGTGGGAGACTGGCGGCTTGAGGGATGCAGCCTTTATGTCACGTTGGAGCCATGCCAGATGTGCGCCGGGGCTATCGTACAGGCGAGAATTGACGAAGTGATAATGGGCAGCATGAATCCCAAGGCGGGATGCGGAGGCTCGATTTTAAATCTCCTTGAAATGCCGGAATTTAACCATCAGGTCAGAGTCACAAGGGGCGTGCTTGAGGAGGAGTGCTCCCTGATGCTGACACGGTTCTTTAAGGAGCTGCGGGTGCGCAATAAGTTGGAAAAGGAACTGCGAAGAGCGCAGGCAGAGGATAAAAAAACAGCGGACGACATTTCCTGAGGCCGTCCGCTGTTTTCAGGCTTTTTCTTCCACAATATTCTGCATCCACACATTGCTTTTTACCATGAAAAATCCCAGAATCACTTTGAAAAACTCAGTGAACTGTACAAGGAAAAACACGGTGACGATGGGAAGGGCGGTGTGATTCGCGAGAAAGTAAGCAAAAGGAATCACAAGAACCCAGGTGTAAACACTGTCAAACAGGAAAGTGACAATCGTCTTTCCTCCCGAGCGCAGGGTAAAATAGGCACAGTGGGCGAAAGCGCATAAGGGCATAACAAGCGCGGCAATTACGATAAAGGTACGGGCAAGCGATTTGATGCTTTCCTCGGTCTTATATATGGAAGGAAAAAATCTTCCTACGGCTATCATAAAGGCGGCGATGACCGCGCAGGAAAAGACGCTGAAGAAAATCATCTTATTATCCGCATCCTTTGCCTCCTCCTTTTTGCCGGCGCCAAGAAGCTGGCCTACCACAATGGCGATACAGCCGCCTAACTGGATATACACCGTATTGAACAGATTGCTGATAGTGGAGGAAATATTCTGGGCGGCGACCACTTCAAGGCCCCGGACAGCGTAGCACTGGGAAATCACGGCCATGCCGGAAGCCCAGAGCATTTCGTTAATCATCAAAGGAGAGCCTTTGATTAAAATTCCCTTAAGCGTGTGCCATGGAATTTTGAAGCTTCTGTAAACGCCGACAATATAAGGATTTTCTTTTTTATGTCTGTGCGTCCAGACGATAACGATGGCGAACTCCGCAAAACGGGCGATTACCGTTGCAATGGCTGCGCCGCGGATGCCAAGTGCGGGGCTGCCAAATACGCCGAAAATCAGTATGTAGTCCAGAATTAAGTTTGTGGCCACGGCGGCAATACCCGCAAGCATGGGGATAAAGGTCTGCCCTGTTTCGCGGATGGTGCTGATGTAAGCCTGACCCAGAGCAAAGGGAAGCAGGCCAATCAACATGATTGCCAGATATTCTTTGCCGTATTTAAGCGCGAGCGTGATGTCGCCAACGCTTCCGGTGTCGTTTAAGTAGAGGGAAATCAACTGCGTGTCAAAAAAGCCGAACAGAAAAAGCGCGGCCCCCGCAATCAGGGCGCATATGTACAGCTTAAAGCGAAAAGCGTGCTTCTGCCCCTCGTAGTCCCCTTTTCCATAAAACTGTGTACCGAAAATGCCGGCGCCGGAGACGCCGCCAAAGATGCAGATATTAAAAACAAACATGAGCTGATTGACGATTGCAACGCCTGACATCTGTTCCGTTCCAATCTGGCCCACCATGATGTTGTCCAGGAAACTCACAAAGCTGGTGATGGTGTTTTGAACAATCATGGGAACCGCAAGATAAAGCACGTAGCGGTAAAAATCCCGGTCTCCTATAAATTTACTCTTAAACTTTTTCCACATGGTAAAATCTCCTTGCAAAATGTGCATGTCAGACCATTTTAATAGAAAGTTCATATACCGTCAATACATAAAAATAAATAAAATGGATTGACTTGTATTTTTTTACACAGTATAATAAGGAAGTCTGAAATGTTCAGGGAATCCTGAAGAATTTCGGAGAATATATGGAGTCGTATCGAAGTGGTCATAACGGGGCGCACTCGAAATGCGTTTGCCCTCCGGGGCACGAGGGTTCGAATCCCTCCGACTCCGCTTTTTGATTCCCGCGGGCAATGAGCCAAGCGGCTGCGAAGCAGACATTTGGCGAAT
>CAJTMZ010000026.1:0-25978 GCA_910577445.1 uncultured Lachnospiraceae bacterium
GCTTTCGCCTCGCTGCACGCGGCATTCGCCTGATGGAGATGCAAGCATCTCCGCCCGGCTCATTGCTCACGCCGCTCGGCTTTCGCCTCGCTGCACGCGGCATTCGCCCGATGGAGATGCAAGCATCTCCGCCTGGCTCATTGCTCGCGCAAAAAGGCGATATGACAAGTCATACCGCCTCGTTTTTTTAATCGTCCCAGTCCCCGGCTGCCTCTTCGGGCTGTGCGCCGATGTCAAACGTACTTAAGGTACGTCTCTTCATCCTTGCTTCCTCGGACGCCTCCAGAATAAAATTTTTGATTTCCTTTGCGTTTTTGATATGTATCAGCTCAAGCCTCGGATGGGTGGTGTCCCCTGTGTGGCATACTACGGTGCCAACGCCTACAAGACGCTCTGCCAGGGAAGTGATTAACTCCACATCCTGCACCTTATACATATAGCAGTCGTTTTCCACCTTCCGCAAAAGGCCGCTGTTTATCGTGATAATATTTTCCCCGACAGTATATTTTGTAAAAGTAAAAGGCAGTCCGAAAAACAGCCATCTTTTTCTTTCCGTATACTCTTTCGCCATCTTCTCCTCCATACAAAGCGCCGCTGTGAGCGCTTTTGCTTTCTGTTTTCCTGCTTAAGACTAAAGTATATATGCAATTCCCTCAAATGTCAAATTCTACGATTGAAAGATTACCGGCGATATGATATGATGTTGAAAACCAGTAGACGAGGAACTTAAAACAGCAGGAGGATTTTTATGAACGCAAAGGATTGTATCAGGGAACGCAGAAGTATCCGCAAGTTTAAAGACCAGCCTATAGACCATGCGCTGCTTTCCGAAATTGTGGAGACCGCATCCTATGCCCCAAGCTGGAAGCATACGCAGATTGCGCGTTATATTGCGGTTGAAGGGGAATTGAAGGATAAAATTGCCGCCGAGTGTACTTCCGCTTATCCCAAAAACGGGGAAATTATCGCGAAAGCGCCCATGCTGATAGCCGTTACCTTTATCAAGGGGAGAAGCGGTTTTGAGCGCGACGGTTCTTTTTCCACTTCCAAAGGCTCCGACTGGCAGGTATTTGATGCCGGAATTGCCGCCCAGACTTTCTGCCTTGCCGCTTTTGACAAGGGAATCGGAAGCGTAATTATGGGAATTTTTGACGAAGCAAAAGCTGCTTCTTTATTAAATCTTCCTGAAGACAGGATTCTTGCCGCACTTGTTCCCGTGGGATATCCTGACGAGGAACCTGCCGCTCCCAGAAGAAAACCTGTGGAGGACCTGTTATCATTTCAAAGCTGATAAATCGAAGAGGCTGCTCTCTTCGATTTTTTATGCATAAATCACTGTTTTAGACGGAAGGAGCAATCACACTATGAGACATCTTATGAATCCTCTGGATTTTTCCGTGGAGGAACTTGACCGCCTCTTTGATTTGGCAAACGACATTGAGGCAAACACGGACAAATACAAAAACGTCTGTCAGGGCAAAAAGCTCGCCACCTGCTTTTACGAGCCGAGCACCCGTACAAGGCTGAGTTTTGAAGCCGCCATGCTGAATTTAGGCGGAAGCGTTATCGGTTTTTCCGACGCCGCCTCCTCCTCGGCATCAAAGGGCGAAAGCGTATCGGATACCATTCGGGTTATCTCCTGCTTCGCCGATATCTGCGCCATGCGTCATCCGAAAGAAGGCGCTCCCATGGTTGCCGCCGGTAAATCTTCCATTCCGGTTATAAACGCCGGGGACGGCGGGCACCAGCACCCCACGCAGACCCTTACCGACCTTCTGACCATCCGTTCCCTGAAAGGCCAGCTCCGCGATTTTACCATCGGTCTGTGCGGCGACCTGAAATTCGGACGTACCGTGCATTCCCTGATTAACGCCCTTGCCAGATATGAGGGTGTGAAATTCATTTTCATTTCCCCAAGAGAACTCACGGTTCCCGACTATGTCACGGAAATGCTGGATGAAAGAAATATTCCCTATGAGGAAGTTATCCGTCTGGAGGCCATCATGCCTAAGCTTGACCTCCTGTACATGACAAGAGTCCAGAAGGAGCGCTTTTTTAATGAAGAGGATTATGTAAGGCTGAAAGATTTCTATATTCTGGACAAGGCCAAAATGGAACTGGCAGGCCCCGATATGCTGGTTCTCCATCCACTGCCAAGGGTCAATGAAATCTCCGTGGAAATCGACGACGACCCCCGGGCCGCCTACTTCAAACAGGTGCAGTACGGCGTTTACGTGCGAATGGCCCTGATTCTGACGCTGCTTGATATCCATGTGTAGCAAATTATCAAATCATTAAACCCTGTACGGGAAAAAGGGAACTTTCAGTCAACAACCCCGCAGCATTCGCCAAATGTCTGCTTCGCAGCCGCTTGGCTCATTGCTCGCGGAAATCAAAAGGAGAATGACATGCTTAACGTAGGAAAAATTGAAGAGGGCTTCGTTCTGGACCACATCAAAGCCGGAAAAAGCCTCTCCCTCTATCATCATCTGCAACTGGACAAGCTTGACTGTACGGTTGCGATTATCAAAAATGCAAGAAGCAACAAAATGGGGAAAAAGGATATTCTGAAAGTGGAATGTGACATTGATATGCTCAATCTGGACGTCCTTGCTTTCATCGACCACAATATCACCGTCAACGTCATAAAAGACGGGGATATCGTCTCCAAAAAGGAGCTGATGCTCCCGAAAGAAATCAAAAACGTCATCCGGTGCAAAAACCCAAGATGCATCACCTCCATCGAGCAGGAACTTCCCCATATCTTTGTTCTGGCGGACGAGGAAAAGGAAATTTACCGCTGCAAGTACTGCGAGGAGAAATATACGGAAAGATTATAAAAAAATATATCAAAAGGAAGGCGGGGACTTTACCATCCCCGCCTGAACTTAAATTTTCTTTCTATCGGCTTTTAACTGCTTCTCCTTTGCCGGAAGCCCTGAAGCCGATACTTCCATTCTTTAACCGGCGCCGGTTGTCGTTTTCAAACGCGCCAGCCCTTTCACCATCCCGAATAACAGCAGCAAAATACTCACTATCAGAAGTCCCGCCATCGCCGCTGCAATGCTGATGAGCATTTCCTCATAGCTGTAATGTCTGGACGGAATATAAATTTTCATTCTTTCCGTAAAGCAGGCAATGGGCAGTAAAATTGCCGCGGCAATAACCGTTTTCAGGAACCATCCGCACTTTACGCAGGTGACATGAATCGTCAACGTCCCAACAATTCCTATTAGCAGGAAAGCCAGCACTCTTCCGCTCTGGCGCAGAATATACATCAGTTCGTCTCTCTGTCCCTGGCCATACAGCTTTTCCGAATCCTTTATTCCCGTAAAAGTCGCCAGAAGCTGCTTTCCGGCGGCCTTGCTCTCCTCACCGTTCTGGAAAGAAATATACATTACTCCGGCCACCATGCCAATAAACATTGCCCATAAAACCAGTTCAGCCAGCCATCTCTTTTTTTTCATCCCGTTTCACTTTCTGCATTCAAACAAACTTCTTTTCTCTGATGGCTTTTATTATATTCACAATCACGTATAAATGTCAATTGTCTGATGCAGAATTATGAAATAGTTAAGAAATAAAGGGCGAATCCTTAAACCGGATAAAGTAACCCTTGTCATGGTAACATACAGGACATTTATCGGGCGCCGCGTCGCCCTCGCAGACGTAGCCGCAGTTTAAGCATATCCATTTTGTCGTGCCGTTCTCTTTAAATAACCCCTTATTGTCCAGTAAATCCGCAAATCTGCCAAAGCGGTCCCCGTGTATTTTCTCGATTTCCGCTATCATAAAAAAGGAATTGGCAACCTGCAGAAAGCCTTCTTCCTTCGCCTTTTCCCCGAAAGACCTGTAAACGTCGTCATGCTCCTGATACTCATTGTGCTGGGCCATGCGAAGCAGCTTTCCGACATCGTCCGAAATATCCACGGGATATCCCCCGTCCACATAAATCGTCTCTCCGGCAAGTTCTTTCAGATGTTTGTAAAATACCCTGGCGTGGGCCGTTTCCTGATTTGCCGTGTAAGTAAAGACGCTCTCTATCACCTGAAGCTTTGCCTTTTTGGCCTGCTGCGCCGCAAAAATATAACGGTTTCTGGCCTGGCTTTCCCCTGCGAAAGCCCTCATCAGGTTATCCTTTGTCACACTGTTTTTAAAATTAGCTGCCATAAAAAATACCTCCACTTTCGTTTCCATATCATTCTGCGATTGCTTGTCTCGTGAATTATTATGGATGAAAATGGAGATATTATACATAAGCTTTCTTCGCTTAAAATGAATCCTTTGTCAGAATAAATTCCGCAATCCCTTTTGCAATCCCCTCCGCCATCTTTTCCTGATAATCCGTATCCGACAGGCTGCGGCATTCCTCAGGGTTCGACAAAAATCCCGTTTCAATCAGACAGGCCGGCATCAGGGTTTTGCCCAGTACATAAAGCGTATCGCTGTCAATCAGCGACCGTTCCTTTGCTCCGGTACTCTTAACCGCCTCCCTGTGGACGCACCGGGCAAGCGCTTTGCTGTCTCTCGCCTCGTCCCCGCCGTCGTACCAGGTCTCGATGCCCCCTATACTCTTATCCTTTCCCTCATAAGTGTTTTGATGGATGCTGACATACGCCTCGGCCCGGAAACTGTTGGCAAATTCCACACGCTCCTCCTTGTCCAGAAATTCGTCCGTCTCTCTTGGCATCATAACGCGGAATCCTTTCTCCTCCAGCTTATCCCTTACAAGAAGGGCGATTTCAAGGTTAATATCCTTTTCCATAACCCTGCCGCCTCTTCCCAGACACCCGCTGTCTATCCCGCCGTGGCCCGCGTCGATAATGACAAGGGGAGCTTTGATTTGTGCCGTCCACAAACGCCGCTCTTTTTCCGAATCCCGCATCAGCTCCCCCGCCCTCCCGAAAAGCCGCAGGGATTGCGCCGACAACTTCCGCCCGGCCGCTTTTTCCGGCGGTTTTGCCGCCAGTAAAACCGCCGCCGCCAGAATCAAAAACAGCGCCGCTGTCAGGGAATAAATCCATCCCCGTATACTTTTCTTTCTTCTTCCGCCCCGATACCAATCTTCTTTTGTATACATAAAAATGATGCTCCTTTGTATCCTTTTCCCTGCTTCTTCAAGTCTACACAAGGGGTGCATCATTTTTTCATCAAAGTTGTATCAAAGTTGCATCATTTGGAAATCTTCAGAAACAGCTCGTTGATTCCCTCATAAAATCCCACGGTTACAATGGTTCTTCCGTCGCCTGCGCCGGAAAATACATACTTTTTATAATAAGGCGTAGCCTCCGAAAGAGGATTGTCCGTCTCGTAAGGCTTAGGGCTTTCAAGTCCCATATAG
Source organism: uncultured Lachnospiraceae bacterium (assembly GCA_910577445.1). GTDB lineage: Bacteria > Bacillota > Clostridia > Lachnospirales > Lachnospiraceae > Suilimivivens. The sequence goes on from CAJTMZ010000026.1 coordinate 5,342, forward strand.
CGGCTCCACTGTTCTATCAGCCCGTCGGCGTCAATCTCCTCCCATTTCTTATCGGTTCTGGCGTAAAATTCATAAATCTTTCCGTCGTCAGCGTCCAGATAGGCGTCAATGAGGCGGTTGGTCCTGTCCAGATTCCTGTTGTTCATGGAAAAACTGACCTTCCACACCGCCACGTTGTTGCGAGGCTCCAGAACGTCAATAGCGGAATAAAGCACCGCTTCGTAGCCCTTGCTTTCCACATCCTTTAAGGTTCCCGGCAGAATTTCCAGTTCCTTTAACGCTAAAAGCGCCTCGTTGCATTTGGCAAATATCTCCTCGTTGGTAATTTCCCCTCCCGTAGGCCCTCTGTGATTAACCACAAACGCATAGGTTCCCTCAAGCTCCTGATAGTCCGAAGCTTCCTCCACTTCTCTCGTCAGCGCGTTCTGCTCGCTTTCGGGAAGCGTCTGTCCGCTCAGGCACTTTGACAGGATAAAAAGCTTTTCGTTTCTGCTTAAGGTATACCGGTATCCTGCGCCTTCCGTTTCGGAGGTCTGCGTGCTGATTCTGTCAAGCACCGTTTTGTCCTTATATTCCGCAAGCAGTTCCGGTCCCCAGATAGAAGCGGCCATAATCAGAACGGCAGCCACAAGAAGCGCAATGTTAATCGTCGATTTCTTCATGTTCCGCCTCCTTATCCCGGTTCTGCAGCACAAAACTGATTCTGGTTCCTTTTCCCTGGGTGCTTTCAATTTCCAGAACGCTGTCGTGGAGAGAAAGGATTTCCGTGCACAGGGCAAGCCCCAGTCCGGCTCCGTTCCGGCTCCGCGCCCTTGATTTATCCACCATATAAAAAGCCTTGGTAATCTTCTGAAGCTCCTCCCCGGGTATGCCGATTCCGTAATCCTTCACAATAAAACGGTATCCCCTCTCCTCCTGCCTTCCTCTGATTTCTATGGTGCCGCCCGGCTCCGAAGCCTTGCAGGCATTATCCAGCAAATTAATCAGAACCGTGATAATAAGATTGCTTTCCGCCCACACCACGGCATGGTCAAAGGCGTAAATAAACTCCATACTTTCATTGGGCGTAAACATATCGTGCAGATACAGAAACAGAGTTTCCGCCTGGATTTCCTGAAACTGCACCTGACCGTGCCTGGCCACCATGATATCCAAAAGCCGGATGGACATGGCCTCCAGCCTTTTTCCCTCTTTATAAATATAGTTGGCCGAAATCAGGCTTTTTTCCTCATCCATCTTCCTTGAGCGCAGCATATCCGCGTAACCGATAATGGCTGTAAGAGGCGTTTTCAGCTCGTGCGCAAAAGCGCCTACAAAATCCTCCCGCGCCTGAATCTCGTCCTCCAGCTTGTTAATGTTTTCCTCAAGAGCTTCCGCCATGTGGTTAAAATCAAGGGTAAGCTGCCCCAGCTCGTCGCCGCTGACTTTTCTGGCACGATAGTCGTAGTCTCCCGCCGCCATCCGCTTGGTAGCCCTCGTCAGAAGCCGGATTGGCTTTGTCAGCCAGAAAGAAATCAGATACATAATTACCATTCCCAAAATCAGAATGATGACGGTAACCTGACGGTACACCCGAAATCCCAGCTCCCGCTCACTGAAAACCTCCGACACGTCCCGCAGCGTTTCCAGATACAGAACCCTGTCCAGCGCGTAAAAGGTACTGCCGGTCTGTATGTAATAATGCCCGTCCAGAAAAATCGTCCGGTAGGCCCTTGTCTCCTCGTCCGTCATCTCCAAAAGCGTCTCGTCCGCTTCAAATCCGTCCCCCGCATACAAAACGCTTTTTTCCTCATCCGAAATCCGTATCATACGGCCGGTTCCCTGACCTCCCGATTCCAGATTGACTGCAATCTGCCCTATGGTCTTATCCTGAAGAATGTCATATTTGGCCGGCACATTCAGAGCAGCCGTTTCAAAGGCAAAACAAAGGATGCTGTTTTCATCCAGAGCCTGCCCCGCTTCTCTGGCAAGAGCGGTTTCAAACACGTAATTTACAATATAAAATCCGGAAAAACCAAGCGCCAGAGCCAGTACGATGATTGTACACAACAAAAGCTTTGAAGAAAATTTCATTGCGGCACCTCTAGCCGGTAGCCCACCTTATACACCGCTACCAGACTCTGCTCCCATCCCAGCTTCCTCCGAAGCCGCTGCACATGCAAATCCAGCGTCCGGCTGTCGCCGATATACTCGTCTTCCCACACCTTTTCATACAGCGTCTCCCGAAACAGGGCGATATTTTTATTTTGAATAAACAGTACCAGAAGCCCGAACTCCTTGTTGGTGAGAACCACAGGTTTCCCGCCCTTTAAGACCCTTCTGGCCTCCACGTCCACCACCACGTCGCCCGCGGCAAGTTCTCTCTCCGTCTTATGATACCTCCGCAGCACCGCCTCCACTCTGGCCGTCAGCTCCACCATATCAAAGGGCTTTACCAGATAATCGTCCGCCCCCAGCTTAAGCCCCTTTACCCGGTCCCTCACCTCATGCTTCGCCGTGATAAAAATAACTGGCACCTGCAGCGGCCTGATATAATCCATCACATCAAAGCCGTCCGCTCCCGGCAGCATAATATCCAGCAGCACCAGGTCAAAGTTTTCATTCTCTATCAAATCAATGGCGTCCAGACCGTTCTGCACCGTCTGGCAATGATACCCCGACGCCGACAAATTCAAATCAATCAAATCGCAAATCGCTTTTTCATCGTCTACAATCAATACCTTTATCATCTTCTGCTCCCACATTGCCGCCTGACAAGATTCTTTCAGACTGACAACTCTTTTTGTTTGTCCTACAGGAAGAACGGCTCTGGCGAGGTTTCCTAAAGCCTTACAATTCTGCTCTCCCCAGTCCACAGGAAGAACGGCTCATAGAGACGTTCTTCTCAGTGTGAAACCAAAATCCCTTGGCGAGGTTTTTTCGAGCCTAGTGATTTCCTTCACACTTGCCATCCCCAATACTTTCTGGCCTTCTCCACCAGTTCCGACACCGTATCCTCGTCCCTGCACTCATACCGGCCTTTAATCTCCGTGTCCTCATAAAAACCGCCTGTTCTCTGGTAATAAATCTTATAATCGCTTTTGACCACAAGCTCGTTATCGTCGTCCCCGCTGCTGTAACGGGCAAGCACCAGAATATCTTTCATCCCGTCCCCGTCGATATCGCGGCAGGTAATTCCTTTCAGCGCATAAAGATTTTCGTAATCTCCCATGGGCTGAAAGCTCCACACAATGTATCCCTGTTCATTAATCAGATAAATCATAAAGGTGGCAAAATTTGCCATGCTGTAGGTGCCCGGAACCACCTCAAGCCTTCCAAGCTTTTCAAACTGCCTGTAATAGCACTGCTCGCTGATAATTTCAAACCCGTTGTCAAGCAGCTCCTGCCTGGTGGCCGCCGTGTAAAGAAATTCTGTGGAATTTCCGTCCCGTACAAAGGAAACAATGCTTTCCACACTCCTGTTCATGCCAAAACGGTTGATTTTGTCCGAAAGCCTGTAATCCCGGTAAAATTCCTGCTTTCCCTGAAACAGAGCTTCCCCTATTTTATAAGGTTTTTGGGCATAATCCCCCTTTTCGTTTACACAGGTGACAATCATTACAATATCCGTAAGCCCGTCTTTGTTAATGTCCTGAAAAGATACCGCTTTCAGCTCCCTTACCGGCTGGGCCAGCTCTCCCCGGTTGCGGTTGTTTGCCTCAAGCTGGTCCGTTTTGTATACGATTTTTCCGTCCTCCTTTGCGAAAAAAAGCACCAGACGATGATAATCTTTTTCTATGGCCGGAATCATAAAAACTTCTCCGAAACCCCGCATTTCAATGGAAAAAACCTGCTCCCACGCCACCTCGAATCCAGCGTCCTCAATCTGCCACTGCCACTCCGCCTTTGAAATACGCATCTTATAATCCTCGAAAGCCGCCAAAAGCTCACGGGAATCCTCGTTTTCCCGGGCATTAACCGGACGGGAAAACAGAAAGCAAAAAATTATAGCAGATAAAAAAATCAGAATTACCCGTTTCACTTGCGACTTGTCTCCCTCATTAAATCTCCTTTATAAAATAAATTATAGCATATCTACGGAAGAGTACAACTTTCTTCTACAAATGTTGCTAACATGAAAGGGGCTATTGCAGAATCAGGTAAACCTCATCTCTGCAACAGCCCCCGGCATCCTTTTCAAAAACCCTCTTCCTACTCCTTAAGCGCCCGCATGGCGTTCAGAATTGCAATCACCGACACACCCACGTCCGCGAACACGGCCTCCCACATATTGGCCATGCCAAAGGCGCCAAGAACAAGCACAAGCGCTTTAACGGCCAGAGCAAACACGATGTTCTGCTTCACAATGCGAAGCGTCTTTCTGGAGATTTTCACCACAGCGGCAATCTTTCTCACATCATCGTCCATCAGAACCACATCCGCCGCTTCGATAGCCGCGTCGCTGCCCATGCTTCCCATGGCGATTCCGATGTCGGCTCTTGTAAGCACCGGCGCGTCATTAATGCCGTCCCCGGCAAAAGCCAGCTTTTCCTTTTCTTTCTGGGACGCCAGCAGTTTCTCCACGATAGAAACCTTATCTCCCGGTAAAAGTTCCGCATGAACCTCGTCAATTCCCAGTTCGTCCGCCGCTGCCTGCGCCGCCTTTGCACGGTCGCCGGTCAGCATAACGCACTTTTTCACTCCCACCTGCTTCATTTCCCGGATGGCTCCGGCCGCTCCATCCTTGACGCTGTCTGAAATTATGATTGTGCCGCAGCTTTTTCCCTCACGGGCAACATACACAACCGTTCCCGCACTCTGGCTGGGGGTATAGGAAATCCCCTTTACCTCCATCAGCTTTTCATTTCCAATCAAAACTTCCTTTCCGTCCACCGGCACGCAGATTCCGTGTCCGGCAATTTCCTCCGCCTGCCCTACCCGGTTCATGTCAGGCTCTTTTCCGTACGCTTCTTTTATTGAACCGGCAATCGGATGTGTTGAAAATCCCTCTCCTAAAGCCGTCATCTCCAGAAGTTCTTCCTTCGTACAGCCTATGGGCTGGATTTCCTTTACTTTAAACTCCCCTTTTGTCAAAGTCCCTGTCTTATCAAAAACAATGGTTGTCATTTCCGCAACCGCTTCCAGATAATTGCTTCCCTTTACTAAAACCCCAATCCTGGAAGCCGCCCCTATTCCTCCGAAAAATCCCAAAGGCACGGAAATCACCAGCGCGCAGGGACAGGAAATTACCAGAAAAATACAGGCCCTCTGTATCCATTCGCCAAAACCTCCGCCGAGAAAAAGAGGCGGCAGAATTGCCAGAAGCACCGCTCCGATGGTGACAACAGGCGTATAGTATCTGGCAAATCTTGTGATAAAATTCTCCACCTTTGCCTTTTTGCTGCTGGCGTTCTCCACCAGCTCCAGAATTTTCGCCACAGTGGAATCGTCAAACTCTCTGGTTACCTGAACCTTCAGCGTCCCGCTTCCGTTTACGCAGCCGCTGATAATCTCGTCACCCTTCGCCGCCTTTCTGGGAACGGATTCTCCGGTAAGCGCGGCCGTATCAATCAGGGATTCCCCTTCCAAAACCACGCCGTCAAGAGGGATTCTCTCTCCCGGCTTTATCACAATAACGCTGCCTATGCTGACCTCGTCAGGGTCCACCTGAGTCAGCTTTCCGTCAATTTCTATGTTTGCGTACTCCGGGCAGATGTCCATCATATCGGATATGGACTGGCGGGATTTTCCCACCGCGTAACCCTGAAAAAGCTCTCCCACCTGGTAAAAAAGCATTACCGCAACCGCTTCCGAATATTCTCTTACGCCAAAAGCGCCAAAGGTTGCAATCATCATAAGGAAATTTTCGTCAAACACCTGTCCATGACTGATATTTCTCGCCGCTTTATATATAATGTCGTATCCGACCACCAGATAGGGAATCAGATAAATCACGAATAAAATCCATGAACGACTTATTTTCTCCAGTAATCCCGCATGTTCGCAGACAAACAATACCACAAAAAGAACCGCCGATATGATAATGCGGACAAGCATTTTTTTCTGTTTTTTTGTCATAATAATCCTCCATACTGCCAACACCCGCAAATTTGGGCGTCAGCACAAATTTATCATATAAAAACAGGCGCATCAGTGTGCTCAGTCATTTTTATCAAAAAGTTCACCGGCACACTGACGCCTCAAAATCTTCTTTCTTATTATCTACATCAATATTTTGCAGTCGGGCTCCACCTTTTCACAAGCCTTAACCACCTTTTTCATAATTTCGTCAAACTGTTCGTCCACAGCGTCGATGGTCATTTTCTGTGCCAGAAAGCTGACGCTGGCGTCGTTTACGCCTTCTATCTTCTTGATGGCGTCCTCCATCTTTGCGGCACAGTTTGCACAATCCAAATCTTCCAGTTTAAATTTCTTTTTCATAACGTTATCCTTTCTTATTTTGAGTTCCGCAGATATCTTACAGCTCACCCGTCTTAAATCAATTTGCGGCCGCTCTGCGTCCTCAAATCGATTTGTTCGCTTTCCGATATCTGCTGTTTTTTTAGTTCCGCAGATATCAGGGTTCCTCTATGTGCTCTCTCCCCTGGGCGATGATGGTTCTTACGTGGCCGTCCGCCAGGGAGTAGAAAACGGATTTTCCTTCCCGCCTGCTCTTTACCAGTCTGGACTGCTTCAGGATTTTAAGCTGGTGGGAAATTGCGGACTGTGTCATATTAAGGGCCTCCGCCAAATCGCACACGCATACTTCCGCCTCAAAAAGCACATATAATATCCGGATTCTCGTGGAATCTCCGAATACCTTGAAAAGCTCCGCCAGGTCGTACAGCTTATCCTCCTCGGGCATCTGTTCGCTGACTACTTTTAAAAGCTCCTCATGGGTCTGAAAAGTCTCACAACATTCTACATCATTGACAGCCAATCAATCACTCTCCTTTCCGCTACATGTCCTCAGGTTTTCCTGCCTGTTAAGGTCTTGTTTCCTTTTCTGAATATTTATCCGGCTTCCATGTTTCGACATATAAACATTTGAACAATTATTCATATGTTTATAATAAAATAAAGTCCGGCGTATGTCAACACATTTCCGGACTTTTTGTTTTACACTTTTTGTTTTCAATTTTTATATTACATTTCAGCTTAAGAGTTTCAGGAAATCCCGCATTTTTTGCAGATATCGTTTAAGCAGCACTTGTCGCAATAAGGCTTTGTTCTGGCGGTGCAGATTTCCCGGCCGTGATTTACCAGCCGATGGCAGAAATCGCTTCCCTCTTCCGGCGGTATCAGCTTCCACAGAGCCATTTCCACTTTCTTGGGTTCCTTCACGCCATCCACCAGGCCCATTCGGTTCACCAGACGGATGCAGTGCGTGTCCGTCACAATGGCCGGTTTTCCAAATACGTCGCCCATAATAAGGTTTGCGCTTTTTCTTCCCACACCGGGAAGTTTTAAAAGTTCGTCAAAATCACCCGGCACTTTTCCGTCAAATTTATCCCGCAGAATTTTCATACAGGCGCTGATATCTCTCGCCTTGCTGTGCCCAAGGCCGCAGGGTTTTACAATCTCTTCGATTTCCTCCACAGACGCCTCGGCAAGCGCGTTTACATCCGGATACTTTTTGTACAAGTCCTTTACGACCACATTCACTCTGGCGTCCGTGCACTGGGCCGCCAGCCGTACGCTCACAAGAAGTTTCCATGCCTCATTGTAATCAAGGGTACACTCAGCGCCGGGATACTCTTCTTTCAGCCGCTGTACAATCACAATCGCCAGTTCTTTCTTTGTCATTTTATCCTCCGTACCGGCCAAAGGCTGCGCCATAAAACAAACCGTTCTTTGCGCCTTTCGTTTTTAATCCACTTCTTCGCCGTGTATAAACTTATGCAGAACCCGTATCAGCTCTTTGATATCGAGCGGTTTCGCCACATGGGCGTTCATTCCGCAGTTTATGCAGTACTGAACATCGTCCTCAAAAGCGTCCGCAGTCATTGCGACAATCGGCAGGTATTTGTCCGGACGGTCAAGTTTTCTGATTGCCCTCGTGGCGTCATAGCCGTCCATCACCGGCATACGGATATCCATCAGAACCGCGCTGTAATATCTCGGCTCAGACTTCTCAAACATTTCCACACACAGTTTTCCGTTTTCGGCATGGTCCAGTTCAAAACCATAAGAAGAGAGAATCTCCTGGGCAATTTCCCAGTTGATTTCTATATCCTCCGCCACAAGCAGCCTTTCGCCCGTAAAGTCTATATTGTTATTTTCAGCCTCCTCCGCGGCGGCCTCGCGCCCGTCAATATAATGCTTCAGGCAGGTGTACAGAGTCGATTTAAACAGCGGCTTGGAAATAAAACCTTCTATCTCCACATTTTCCGCCTGCTCCTCAATGTCGTTCCAGTCATAAGCGGAAATCAGAAAGACCGGTATTCCTTTCCCGACTCTGCTTCGAATCTCTTTGATGGTCTGAAGCCCGTTCATATCCGGCATCTTCCAGTCAACCAGAACAAAATTGTAATCCTCTCCGTTCAGGTGATGTTCTTCCACCATTTTGACAGCCTCTCTGCCGCTTAAGGCCCACTCTGCCTTAACGCCCAGCTCCGCCAAATTGGAAACCGCGCTGGAACAAAGAAGCTCATTGTCGTCCACTACCAGAAGCCGCCATTCGGGAAGCTTCATCTCCTCTAATGCCTCTGCTCTCTTTAAATCAAGTGTGATATGGAATTTGCTTCCTTTATTCAGTTCGCTTGTGAGCGTGATTGTACCGCCCATGAGGTCGACTATTTTCTTTACAATGGAGGTTCCAAGGCCGGTTCCCGTCGTTTTCTGTACCAGCTCCCGGTCGTCTCTTGCAAAAGTATCCCAGATTTTACGCTGGAATTCCTCGGACATTCCGATTCCGTTATCCTCTACTACAAAATGAGTCCTCACATACTCGGCGCCGGCCGGAGATTCCTCCTGAAACATATGAACGTCAATCCGTCCCTCCTCCGGGGTAAACTTCACCGCGTTGGAGAGCAGGTTTACCAGAACCTGATTCAAACGCACGCTGTCGCAGTAAACGTCTTCCGACACTACATCCCTGATAAGGATATCGAAATACTGCTTCCTGCTCTTAACCTGGGGCTGCATAATATTTACGATATCGCCCATGGTTTCCCTCAGGGAAACACGGTGCTGGTTAAGCGTCATTTTACCGCTTTCAATTTTGGACATATCAAGCACGTCGTTAATGAGCGCCAGAAGATGTTTGCTGGAAAGCAGTACCTTTTTCAGGCAATCCTCTGTTTTCGCCACGTCAGCCACATTCTTCAGGGCAATTTCCGTCATTCCGATAATCGCGTTCATAGGCGTTCTTATATCGTGGCTCATGCTGGAAAGGAAATCGCTTTTCGCCTTATTCGCCTGCACGGCCACCCGCCGGGCCTCGTTAATCTGCTGCATCTGCTGCCGCGACAGGGCAAAATAACGCAGAAAAATAATAAGCATTACAAGTAAAATAGCCATGGACGAACATATCATAATCCCAAGCCGCACGGTATCCAGCTTTGTTATCGCCTCATCCAGCACTTTGGTTCTCATGGCGCTTATCAGATACCATGATGTATTACCGGAAATCGGCGAACAGTAAACCAGCCTCTGCTCACCCTCTAACACGACAAAGCTGCTGTAAATCTCATTTGCCCCGATAGCCGATTTCAGTTCTTTCACATATTCTTCCACCGGTTTTCCGTTAAGCGCGCTGTATTCTTCCAGAATACGGTCATAGTAGCTGTTTCTGTACGCATTGCCGTTTCTGATGACAAAATTCCCGTCCACATCCACAATATGGGAGTATACGCTGCCTTCCATCTCGTCAAGGTAAAGCGCCTTGTTCAGATAATCCATGGAAACACCGGCCACCAGAGCTATGCTTTCTCTTCCGTCTCCTATCGGATAAACCGCTTTCTTTCCCAGCAGAAGAAATTTATTTCCCTGGTCGTCAATTCCGTGTCCTACCATCTCGCCATTGCTTTCCAGATTCGGCAGCACCGAGTTCTTTTCAGAGGCTTCCAATTCTTCCCCGCAAATCCTTACAAGTTCGCCTTCTTCCGTGAGGAATCCCAGATATGTAAAATTCCGCACCTCGGCGCAAAGCATCAATTCTTCTCTAAGTTCAACATTATCACTGAAATTATTTGCCGGAGTCCGCGCAATAATTCCTTCCACCTGTTCCAGCCGCAGACTTACAATGGAATCGAATTTCTGCCGAAGCTGCGTATTCACTTCTTCCATGTAAATCTGACTGATTTCCTGAATGGATTCGTTTGTTTTCTGTGACATGAAATATGTAAGGGTGATAAACACCGCCACACACACCAATACCATGCAGAAAAAACTGCCCCATAAAAATCTCCTGGTTTTTTTCTCCATTCCCTTAAACCCCTTTTTATATTTTGTAAATCACACTAAATCGCCTTGTTTTTCCATTTCCCGCTCTTATAACAGATAAACGTTATAATCGCTCCCAGCATCCATGTTATTAACAGGGAAATAAAAATACATTCCTGTCTTCCGTTCGGCAGTTCGGGCGTTCTTGTGAAATAAGAAATCCCGTAAGCAATCGGCACGCGGAACAGGATTGTGGTGGCAATGGATATCCACATGGGAGTCATGGTATCTCCGGCTCCTCTCATAACACCGGAAAGACTCTGCGTCACCGCCATCGCAATATAGCCCACGGCCAAAATACCCATCATGTCCCGGCTAAGTTCCACCAGCTCCGGCGTCTTCGTGAATATTCCCATCAGCGCCTTTCCGAAAATCAGAATCAACCCTGTAATTACGGCGGACGTTCCCATTGCAATCAGCGTTCCCTGTCTCGCGCCCTTATCCACTCTGTCGTTTAAGCGCGCGCCCACATTCTGGCCCGCGTAGGTGGTCATGGCCGTGCCAAAGGAAAAGTTCGGCATCATGGCGAATCCGTCCACACGCATAACGATTACGTTGGCTGCAATAAACATTTCCCCGAAGCTGTTTGTCAGGGACTGCACCACAATCATCGCCATGGAGAAAATCGCCTGGGTGATACCGGAAGGCAGCCCTAACTGAATCACCCGCATAGTATACTCTTTCTTAAGCTTTAAGTGGCTTTTTTTCAATTCAAAAATTTCCGTCATCCGCATCAGACGGTACATACACAGAACGGCGGAAATCAACTGCGCAATCACAGTCGCGAGGGCAACGCCGTTGACTCCCATGCCAAGTTTGGCTACAAACAGCAAATCCAGAACAATATTGACAATGGTTGACACAAGCAGATAAGCGAGAGCCGCCATGGAATCTCCAAGCCCTCTTAAAATCCCGCTTAAGATATTGTAATAGGCCAGCCCCGCCGACCCGATAAAAAGTATCAGCAAATAAGAATGGCACCAGTCGATAATAGACTCCGGCGTTCCCAGAAGTTCAAGAAGCGGCCTTGCTATCAGGGAGGCCACCACCATAACAAACAAAGTTGCAATCGCCGTCAGCGTAATGCAGTTGCCGATTGTTGTCGAAAGCTGCTCCTTCTGTCTGGCGCCAAAATACTGGGATACCATAATACCGGCTCCCACGCTGATTCCCACAAACAAAACGATAAGAAGATTTAATATCGGTCCCGCGCTTCCCACTGCCGCAAGCGCGTTGTCTCCTACATAATTTCCTACTACCACGCTGTCAACCGTATTGTAAAGCTGCTGGGCAATATTGCCGACAAGCATCGGAACCGTAAACAATACGATTTTCTGCCAGGGAGAGCCCTCCGTCATATCCACCGGCTCAAACAATTTCTTAAGTAAACTCATCAATGCCTCCCTTAAGTAAGTTTTATCAAATTTTAACTACACCAGATAAGTATAACTATTTTTTTCAGGAAAAGCAATAGCCAAATCCCCTATAGCATTTCCAAAAAGACAACCCCTTCCAGCGCTCCGTATTCTTCCACAATCCGCGCATAAGTCATGGTTTCCTGAAAGCACATCACAATATTTGCGGAAACCGTCCCCTTATCCTGACTGTCCTTTATCCTTGTCATTTCAAGATGCTCCACCGCGCAGCCCTTCGCTCTCGCATAGGAAAGAAAACGGCTGACGTCTCCGTTTTTCTCGAACACCACGTACAAAGTAACCAGATTGGAATACAAATGCCTGTCCACAATATGCAGAAACCGGATGGACACCCATATGCCGGCAAAGGCCACCAGCGCCCCCGTATAAAATCCGGCTCCTATGGCAAGCCCGAGGCACGCCATGGACCACAGGCCGGCGGCCGTCGTCAGCCCTCTTACCTGATTCTGTCTGGTCACAAGAATAGTACCCGCGCCAAGAAAACCGATGCCGCTGATAACCTGGGCGGCAATCCGGCTGGCGTCGCCTCCCGTATACTGCGCCACATAAAGCCCCACCATCATTGCCAGCGTGGAACCCAAACATACCACCAGATAAGTCCGAAATCCCGCCGGGCGGTGCCTCTTTTCCCTCTCATACCCCAGTATCCCGGAAAGCACCATGGCGAGCATTGTCCTCAGCAGTATTGACACAAACGTAAGGTCCCGCAGTATTGCTATCTTTTCCAGTATCATTTGTACCCCCCAGCTTTTCCACCTGTTTCAAAGACCTCTTTCAGGACCGTTTTCCCTCCATGGTCTGCCTGATAATATCCAGCATGATTTCTTCCGTGAGCTGTCCGCTTACATAGCCGAACACATTTCCGTCCTTATCTATCATAAAAGTGGTCGGCAGCGAATAAACGCCGTACGCCGCAAACTGCATCCCCTGTGTATCCATCAGAACCGGGTATGTGTATCCGTTTTCCTCCAGAAAAGCGGTAACATCCTCCAGCGTTCCCTCCCGCCCCTGTCCGGGAGACGCGACGCCTAAAATCACCAGAGAATCGTCTTCGTTTTCTTTATAGGAATCGTATATCTTCTGGATATCCGGCATTTCCGCGCGGCAGGGCGGACACCAGGTCGCCCAGAAATTGAGGAACACGGTTTTTCCCTTATAATCTGACAGGGTATGACTGTTTCCGTACTGGTCCGTGAGAGTAAAGTCAATGGCCGGCGGAAGCGGCTGCTCTTTGTCCTGAGACTCATTTTCTCCCCCGCCGTCCTCCTCTCCCGCTTCAGATACGCCGTCCTCCTTATTCTGCGCTCCCGTATTCTCAGCTTCTTCCTCTTTTACAGCTTCTCCCTCCTGCCCTTCTTTTGCCGCTCCATCCGTTATTTCCTCGTCCTGTTCATCCTCCGACGCAGGCATGGATATCCGCGAGAGATATCCGGTAACGGCATTCATTTTTCCGGTAAACATCAAAACGCCCATAAGCAGCATTAAAACGCCGCCGATTTTCACCGTATATCTTACCACCTGATTGTGCTTTTTGAAAAAGTCCAGCAAAGAAGCGGTGAACAGTCCCACTGCCAGAAAAGGCAGCACAAATCCCGCCGTATAAACCCCAATCAGCATAATTCCCGTCGTATGGGTGGCGGCGGAGGCAACCATAATCAGCACGCTTGCCAGCGCCGGGCCCACGCAGGGCGTCCAGGCAAAGCTGAAAGTAAAGCCCAGAACAAGCGCCGTTACCGGCGACATTGCCATCACGTCCAGCTTAAAGGGCAGGCGGTACTCTTTTCCAAGCACCTGGGACGTCCCGAACACCCCAAGCTGATATAAGCCGAATCCAAAGACCAAAATCCCCCCGATTCTGGCAAACAACATCTGATTGCTGTTAAAAAAACGCCCTAAAGCCGTCATTCCAAGCCCTAGAAGAAAAAACGCAAAGCTGACTCCCAGCACGAAAAACAGCGTGTTCAGCATCACCTTTTTCCGCTCGTAATGCATTTTCCCGTCTTCCCCCATCCTGCCGGTCCCCCCGGATAAGTACCCCATATAAAGAGGGATAAGGGGCAGGACGCAGGGTGAAAAAAAGCTCACAAGGCCCTGTAAAAACACGGTCAGCACCGGCACGTTAATATCTAATGAAAAACCCATAATCATTCTCCTTACTTTCTGTTTCTGCGAAAAAACTCTTCCCTATTTCCGGAAAGAACGCAATTTATTATACCATACAAGGGCGTAAATGAAAATGCCGATATCGCTGAAACCATGGAAATTAATATTCAAAATTTAATTAAATCCTTTTCCCGCTCAGAGAGGTATTTTTTCTTGACACGCCCTCCCGCCCATCTTACAATTTTTATATAACGTAAACCACCGCACCCTCAAAAGGAGTAAATGCAAATGGGAATAACCGCAGCGTTTATGGTTCCCCACCCGCCCCTTATCATACCGGATATCGGAAAAGGCGAGGAGAGCGCCATTCAGAAAACAATTAACGCCTACAACGAGGCCGCCCGCAGAATCGGAAATCTGAAACCGGAAACCATTGTCCTTATCTCGCCCCACCAGACAATGTATGCGGACTATTTTCACATTTCCCCCGGAAAAGGAGCGAAAGGCGATTTCGGCCGGTTCCGGGCCGGCGGCGTGGAAATGACGGCCGACTATGATACCGATTTTGTGGAAAGACTCTGCTTCCTGTCGGAAAAAAAGAATCTGCCCGCCGGAACCATGGGACAGCGTGAAAAGGCGCTGGACCACGGGACCATGGTTCCCCTTTATTTTATAAACCGGTACTGGCAGGATTACCGGCTGGTGCGAATCGGCCTTTCCGGCTGCCCTCTCACCGCCCACTATGAACTGGGGAGGGCCGTCAGGGAAACCGCCGATTTCCTTGACCGCAAAACCGTGGTGGTTGCCAGCGGCGACTTATCCCACAGACTGAAAAGCGACGGGCCTTACGGCTACCGGAAAGAGGGGCCCGAATATGACCGCCGTATTATGGAAGTGATGGAAAAGGCGGACTTTGGCGCTCTCTTTGATTTTGCGGAGGACTTCTGTGAAAAAGCGGGCGAATGCGGCCACCGCTCTTTCACTATTATGGCCGGGGCTTTGGACAAAACAAAGGTTTCAGCGGAGCGTCTCTCCTATGAAGGGCCCTTTGGCGTGGGATACGGCGTCTGCTGTTACAGCGCAGACGGCGCGGACGGGGAACGGAATTTTAAAGAGCGTTACGAGGAAAAAGAACGCCGCCTGATTGCCGAACGTCTGAATCTGGAAGACTCCTACGTCGCTCTGGCCCGGAAAACCATTGAAAAATACGTCCGCACGGGAAAGATTATCAGCATGCCGGAAAGGCTGCCGGAAGAAATGCACCGTCAGAGAGCGGGAGTTTTTGTTTCCATCAAAAAGGAAGGAAGCCTTCGGGGCTGTATCGGCACCCTTTCCGCCACCCGCCCCTCCGTTGCCGAAGAAATTATCCACAACGCCGTAAGCGCCTCCACCAACGACCCCAGGTTCGCTCCCGTTGAGCCCGAAGAGCTGGACATGCTGACCATCAGCGTGGACGTGCTTGGCGGCATGGAGCAAATCGATTCCCCCGACATGCTGGACGTTAAGAAATACGGCGTGGTGGTATCGAAAGGTTCAAAAAGAGGGCTGCTTCTTCCGAACCTTGAGGGTATCGATACCGTGGAAGAGCAAATCGCCATTGCCAGACGCAAGGTCGGAATCAGCGAGCATGAATCCGTACAGCTCGAACGCTTCGAGGTAGTCCGGCATTACTGAAAAAAATAAGGAACGGGAAATTATGGAAATAATCTGTCAGACATGTATGCATCACTGCCGCCTCGCGCCGGGACAAAGGGGCCTGTGCCGGGCGAGAATCAATAAGGACGGACTCATCCGCTGTGAAAATTACGGCCGGATAACCTCCCTGGCCCTCGACCCCATTGAGAAAAAGCCTTTAAACCTGTTTTATCCGGGCAGCATGATTCTATCGGCGGGAAGCTACGGCTGCAATTTAAAATGCCCTTTCTGCCAGAACCATGAAATTTCCATGGCCGGCTATTCTTCCGCAGACACCGTTTACCTCTCCCCAAAAGAGCTGGCCGCCAGAGCCCTCGCCTTTAGAGGAGCCGGAAACATCGGAATTGCCTTTACCTACAACGAACCCCTTGTAGGATGGGAATATGTGCGCGACACCGCAAAGCTGGTGAAAGACGCCGGTATGAAAAACGTGCTTGTCACCAACGGAACAGCCACGGTGAAGGTACTTGACGAGCTTCTTCCCTTTATTGACGCCATGAATATTGATTTGAAAGGTTTCCGGGAGGAATATTATCAGAAGCTGGGCGGAAGCCTTGAGACGGTAAAGGATTTTATCCGGCATGCGGCCGCCCGCTGCCATGTGGAACTCACTACCCTGATTGTACCCGGCGAAAACGACAGTATCGAAGAAATGGAAGAAGAAGCCGCCTGGATTTCCTCTATGCGGCTCCCTCTCCATATCACCCGTTTTTTCCCCCGATACCGCATGACCGACCGAGGCGCAACCGAGGTAAAACAGATATACCGTCTGGCGGAAACTGCTGGGAAATATCTGGAAAATGTGTTTGTGGGAAACTGCTGAAAGAAAACCCATAGAGCCGCCGTTAAACGCTGAAAGCACGGAAAGTACGCTAAAAACCTTTCAAATCATTCCTTCAGCAGGCAGCCTCTTCCTGCTTTGCCATCCCCCGCAGCTCCTTCACCACCATAACGACAATAACCTGCGTCAGTATAAAGGTAAATCCGTCCGCTATGGGCTGGGCGAGCTGCAGTCCCGTTACGCCGAAAAATTCCGGCAGTATGAGTATCGCCGGGATAAAGAACAGCCCCTGCTTGCTGATGGCGGTGATAGTTGCCCGGAAGCTGTAGCCAATCGACTGGGTGAGCATGTTTCCGATAATGGAATAAGCCTGAAAGGGCAGCAGGCAGCACTGCATTTTAAGCGCCAGAGAGCCGATGCGGATAACCTCCAAATCTTCCTTTCTGAAAAGCCGCATAATAGGAGTGGAAACGGCGAACATTACCACGCCCATGACCAGCAAAAAGACGAGCGCCACACGGCGGCAGAAATAATAAGCCTCCAGCACCCTGTCATACCTCTTTGCCCCAAAGTTAAATCCACACACGGGCTGGAAGCCCTGCCCGAATCCTATCAGAGCAGAATTGATAAACATCATTATCCTTGTGACGATAGACATCGCCGCCACTGCCGCGTCCCCGAACCCGGAGGCCGCCACATTTAAAAAAACGGAAGCCGCGCTTGCAAGCCCCTGACGTCCCAGAGTGGGCATTCCCGCGGAAAGAATTTCCCTGTACACCCATCCTTTAAACGTATAATATTTCGGCAGCGGCTTTAACACATTTTTCGAACGGATTACCAAAGTCAGCAATATGATAAAACTCACGAACTGGCTGAATATGGTGGCGATTGCCGCGCCTGAAATCCCCATGTGGAATCCGAAGATAAGAACCGGGTCCAAAATAACGTTCAGCACCCCGCCGGTGGTGATGCCTATCATGGATAAAGCCGCGTTTCCCTGGGAGCGCAGATGATTGTTGAATACAAAGGATACCGTCATATAAGGAGCTGCAATCAGTATGTATCTTCCGTAGTCCTTGGCATAGGGGGCTATGGTTTCCGTCGCGCCAAGGGCCCTAACCAGAGCGTCAATATTGGCGATGCCCAAAACTGCCAGAGCAAGGCCAAGGGCAAAAGCGGTATACACCGCCGTGGAACAGGCTCTCTGGGCCTTATCCTGCTCTCTTGCTCCCAACATTCTCGACATAAAATTGCCGCTTCCCATTCCCAGCGTAAAGCCGATTGCCTGAATCATTGCCATCAGGGAAAAATTCACGCCCACCGCGCCGGACGCGCTTGTACTTAGCTGACTCACAAAAAAGGTATCCGCCATGTTGTAGATGGACGTTATCAGCATACTGATAATGGTAGGAACCGCCAGTCTGGGAATCAGACGGCTGATGGGTGTCTCTATCATCATTTTATGTTTTTCTTCATAACTCATTACTTTCATCCTGCGTTTCTCCCATATTGGCGGAGCCCCTTAAGACCCCGCCGTTTCCTGATTTTTACTGATATCATACTGTTATTATAATTTCAGCGATAAAGAAACACAATATGAAATTTTTATTCTTCCTCTCCGCCGCCGCAGTACGCATCAATCGCTTTCTTCACAAATCCGGCGGTTCCCTCACCGCCGGCGGCGTCAATGTTATCCGTAAAGTCGTTTCTGCACACGTACATTTCTCCCAGAGAGCGCAGGATTTCGGGCGTTCACTGATAAAAATTTTCCGTTATAAAATCCCGCAGTTTCTGTACCAGCTCCCGGGCCTCCTTTGCCTGCGGCTCATTTTCCCGCAGCGCGCCAAACTCCCGGAAAATATCCATCATCTCTTTTCCGGCAGCCTGCTCTGTTCTGGCTGTCCGGTTTTTTGATTTTTCCTCAAACTCACGGTAGGCCTCCGTATTCCCCCATTCGGCTTTTGCCTGCCTTGCGTACTCGTCCATTTTTTGTGTATTGAATGCATCAAAGCGAAACATTTTTTCTACTCCTTTTGTCTGTATTTCGCGGGCGAGACAAATCAGTCCCTGTATATGCTCCTTTTGCAGCGTAAGCATCCGTATCTGCTGCTCCAATGCCTTTTTCCTGTCAAAAGAAGGATTGTCCAGAATCTTTTTTATCTCTTTTAAGGGAAATTTCAGTTCCTTAAACAGCAATATCATCTGCAGCTTTTCCAAAGCCTCATCGTCATAAAGCCGGTACCCGGATTCCGTGACCTGCGTCGGCCGCAGCAGGCCGATAGAATCGTAATGGTGGAGCGCACGTATACTTACGCCTGTTAAACCTCTGACTTCCTTTACTGTCCTCATAACTTTCATTCCCTCCCGTCAAAAAACAGTATAAAGTATGACATAACGTCAGAGTCAACTGTTTTTTTCATTTTTTTATGTTTCCGGGAACCGGATAAACCTGTTTCCTCCTGCGGATTTATCCGTTATAATAGAAAAATCATCTTATTTTATAAAAACAGAAAAGAGGAATCCCTATGATAAACTTACAGTCCCGCGACTATTGTCCCCTGTTAAACGAAATAGAAGCTTATGTTAAAAATCCCCTGTTCAGTCAGTTCTGTTCCGAAATAAAGGAAAAATATAAAATCAATGAAAAAATAGAATACAGCTCCTGCAGTTGGGAAAAAGGCTGGAACGTCAAATTTAAAAAATCCGGAAAAACGTTGTGCACCATCTACCCCAGAGAGCAGTATTTTACCGTTCTTGTCGTAGTCGGCCAGAAGGAAAAAGCACGGGTCGAATCCCTGCTTCCCGACTGCTGCGCCGAATT
Organism: uncultured Lachnospiraceae bacterium; assembly: GCA_910577445.1. Taxonomy (GTDB): domain Bacteria; phylum Bacillota; class Clostridia; order Lachnospirales; family Lachnospiraceae; genus Suilimivivens. The sequence goes on from CAJTMZ010000026.1 coordinate 24,603, forward strand.
GCGGGAAATTTACCGAAAGACCACTGAAGGCAACGGACAGAAATGGCTTATGATTGATTTGGAGGACGACGGCGCCATCTTCCGCGACGTGCTGCGCCTTATTGAAATCCGCAGCGCCCGGCAGGTTTGACGTTTTCCATTATTATGCATTGACTCCCCCCGCACAAAGAGTTATGATACTTTACGGAAACCAAAAACATACCTATGAAAGTAAAGGGGAAATGATGATGCATAAGAAAAAAATTATGAAAAAACTCTCCGCCGCCGTACTTACCGCCGGCCTTACCGCAGCAGCGGTCCTGTATGTGCCGGCTGTGTCGGGAACCGACACTGTTCTGGCAGACGAGCAGGTTGCCAGCGTCTATACCGGCGAACTGGTATCTGCCGCTCAGGCTTCCCAGCGTCCCATCGCCGTTATGGTGCCTACGGACAAAGCGGCCCAGCCTTCCTACGGAATCGGCAACGCAAAGGTTCTTTATGAAATTATGGAAGAGGGAGAAATGTCCCGTCAGATGGCGATAATCGACGACTGGCAGGGACTTGACCGTATCGGGAGCATCAGAAGCTGCCGCGATTACTATATCACCATTGCCAAAGAATGGGACCCGATTCTGATACATGTAGGCGGCGTGCACTATATGGCGGATAAAATCACAGCTCCGGACGTCAACAACCTTTCCGCAGCCAGAGAATACGGCACCGGCGGCGGCGCGCCCGGCTCCTCGGCATTTTTCCGTTCCACCGACAGAAAAGTGCCCCACAACGCTTATGTCAGCGGGGAAGGCGTTACAAAAGCCTGCAACGATTTGGGCTATTCGTTAGCTACCAGACCCGAATATTACAACGCTTCACACTTCCAGTTTGCACCCGAGGGAAATACTTTAGAGCAGTATGACGGCGCTGTTCCCGGCAATACAATCGACTTGTCGGATATTTTTCCTTACACCAGGAGCTCTTTAACCTACAATCCGGAAACCGGGCTTTATGCCAAAAATATTCACGGACAGGCTCAGGTGGACAGCCTTACCGGCAATCAGCTTACCTTTGCCAATGTGATTGTCCAGAACACCAAATGGTCCAAGCGGGACGCCAAAGGCTATCTTGCTTTCCAGACTGTTGATTCCACCTGCGACGGTTACTACTTCACCAAAGGGAAGGGAATACATATTACCTGGAAAAAGACCTCCGATTACTCTCCTACCAGATACTATGACGATAACGGGGTTGAAATCCAGTTGAATGCCGGAAAAACCTTTATCGCGGTTGCCCAGCAGGGACGGACATTGTTAAATTCCTGACAGGAAGAAGCGGATGAAAGGAAAGGCCTGAACAAAATCTTCGGAATAAAATGAGTTTAAAAAGGGCTGCGCATCACG
>CAJTMZ010000026.1:26004-38386 GCA_910577445.1 uncultured Lachnospiraceae bacterium
CAGCCCTTTATTTACAAGCCGATTCTGTGTTATCTCCTATAAAACATCGTCTGAATCATACTCCATTAATGAAAAACGTTCGACAGACTCCTCCATCTCCATAGCGCTGGCCAGGTCTGATGCCTGTCTTGCTACAATCTCAAAGACATAATCCATCCCTTTTTCCGTATAATTTCTGCTTTTTATACGATATCTCCCCGTATTTTTTTCCAGGAGTTCTTTTAACCTGTCTTCTCCTCCGGAAGATTTGCAGTGCACTACCAGAATATGCGTTTTCATCCGCTTATTCACATGCCCCAGAATTACCATCGCTACAGTTGCCACAAGTGAGGTAATTACCGCCATTTCATATAACTGGCAGCCGCAGGTAATACCTGTATGAAGTGACCAGAGTATAAAAATCAAATCTACCGGGTCCTTTACTGCCGTCCTGAAACGAATTATCGCCAGAGCTCCTATCGTCCCCAGTGTTATTACCAGATTGGACTGCAGACACAAAATAATGGTAGATATAAAAAGAGGCAGTACCGCTATACTGATATTGAATGCCTTATTGTAAAGAGAACGGTGTAAAACCGCCTGATACACAATAAATTCATATAACGCCAGAATACTTGCTACAGCAAGCACTGCCAAAACCACTGATGTCGTTATTTCCGCGTTCTGCATACTTTCGGTAATTTGGTTGACCACTGCCTGAATCAGATTCATTTTTCCCCTCATTTCTGCGCCGTTTTTAAGCGCATGACAGAATTTGTGCCTTACTTTGTTATCTTCTCTTATTCCGGTGAAATTAAATTCCAATTCTCATACATATCTAAAACCGGAAATAAATATGTTTTTCGTTTATAAAAAAAATCTTTCAACTCTTCTATTTCCTCATTAAATGTCTCCAAAGAGTCGTCATTGTAAAAACGTCTGTCATTCTCCCGCATGGCTTCAGACATAGATGCCTGATATTCATCAAGCTTTTTATCCATAGCCTCCGCTTCAAACACCGTATCCGCTAACTCTTTTATCCGGTTAATCAACTGCTGCCTGAACATATCATTAGACATAAGATTTTTAAACATAACATCATTACTCATTGCCCAGTCTACAGAATCTAATTCAGGATAAAAACCGTAAGAGTTCAAATCAAATATCATCCATCTCCATTTTCCGTCTCCGTATACGCCTTCTTCTTCCTTTTTCACCCTCCAGCAGGCATAATTTTCTGACGGCCAGTCGATAATTCTTGCCGTATACAGCATAACAGCCATATAATCAATATAACTTTCCATGTCAATCATCTGGCACACTTTATCATAATTTGCCGCCTCTGTCAAATCGCTTTCAGAACAGAATTCCAGCATTTTTCCATAATATTTATAATCTTCTTTTTCTCCTTCTGCTAATCCGCCCGCTTTTATCATAATCACATTATCTTTATTTACTCCATAGTAGTATTCAAGATAACAGGCATCATACTTTTCGCTCAGCCAGTAAACGCCCCAGTATTCTCCGTTTAAGAACATTACACAAGGCTGATAATTCAGGGAAGCGATTGCCATATCTTTAACCGCATTGCTGACCAGATAATCTTTCACTTTTGTTCTCACATCATTTCCGCCCTGAAAAAGTGTTATCGTCTGCGGCAAATAACCTGTCCCGAAAAAATCTGCTCCGAAAATTTTATTGCCATCATATTCCTTGCGCGCATAAAGATTCAGACTTTTGGGATTATACGCCCTGGTACTGGTTCCATGAATTCTGATACCGCATTCCTGTTCCAGAACGAATTTCCCTGATGAATCAAAAAATTGGCACACCCCTTTTCTTTCCCACTTCATTCCCCTGTTCTTATAATTTGCAAGCCACTGCGACCAGTAAGCCTCTCTGAAAATATAAATTTCCTTATCCCTGTATTCTCCTACATAATCGGCGTAATCTTTGCCTGTAACATAAATGCCTTTTTCATAATCAAACAGATTTAACGGGTCTGTAACTATACTGAGCATACTCATCCCGTCATATCCTTCCTTATCGGAAAAACCTACAAAGTAGGTAGCCGTCTGTATATCTCTGCAAATTCCTGAATTATCATAAAGGGCCGCCCGCACCACAGTCGCCTTGTCAATATTGTAATCCGGTATCTGATATCCCGGATAAGCCTCTTCCACACTGATTCTCTCCACCGCTTCCCGGTCAAATGCCACAGAGACATCGGTTCTCATAGAATAAGTGTTATCATTTAAGGTTGCATCCGTTATCAGGATTGGTGTTTCGTATTTTATGGAATTTCTATCCGGTGTTGAACCGTCAAGTGTATAATAAATCGTTCCCCCGTCCGCCGTAAGTTCTAATTCAAAGGGTTCCTCAAAGAATCCGGAACCCCTTGAAAAAGATAATACAGACATTTCATCCCCCGGCACTGCTTCGCTATTCTTGTCCAAAAATATCTCAGCTACTACAAAAAGTACCGCTATTAAAAGGCTTCCGATTATGAGCCTTCGTCTCTTTATCGCGCAAAACCTCATTTAAATCGTTCTCACTTTCTTTTCCTGCAATGCAATTCTCCCAAGATAATACTTGGAAAACGACTGTTGCAGCCGCACATCTGCCTGAAGCACTGCTTTAATATAAGAAGGAAGGACTTCGTCAAATTTCACCTCCAGAACATGCAGAGCCTTCTCCATAACCGGTACTCTGAAATAATTACCGCTTAAGAACAGTCCGATTTCATCCGAAGCGGAAATATTCCGGTCCAATGTAATCCTTATATTGGTAATCGGCTCCACAAAGGCTTCCCGCTGATAATTGATAATTACCTTAGGATAGAATCTCTTTGTCACGATATCGACACAGAACTTTTTCAGCAGATGTTCCTGCGTTCCCCAAAAAACCTCCATAGCTTTCCCGTCTATGATATTCTGATACTCCTGCATAGAAAGCGCACACTTCTCTTTATGGCATCCATTATTTTTCTTTTCTTTTTTTTCCAGGTAAAGCTTTTTCGCTTCCTTTCCGTAATAGCGGATTCGATACTTGAATCTTCTGCCTTCGCCGGATACATTGTCCCTTGCGCAGTTATCTTTATAGTCATCAAAATACAGGCTTTGAACCTCGTATTCGCCATCTGTACCCGCATAGGCATCATAATCCAATATTCCGGCAAGCCTTTCCCTTATAGCGAGTAAATCTGCTTCCTTTTCACAATATTTCCATTCATTTCTGTACTTTTTACGCATACTTCCCCGCCAGCTTCACTAAAAGCTCCACAATCATTTCCATATCGTCCGCGCATGCGTACTCAAACCGTCCGTGGAAATTGGCGCCTCCGATACACAGATTCGGACATGGCAGTCCCATAAAGGAAAGTCTAGCGCCGTCCGTGCCGCCCCGTATGGGCACCACCACGGGCTCGATTCCAAGCTCCTCCATGGCTGTCTTTGCATTGTCCACAAGATGCATGTTCTGCTCAATGACTTCTTTCATATTATAATAGGAATCCTTCAACTCTATCTCAAAGGTACCTTCCCCGTACTTTTCGTTCAGAAACTTTCCGATTCTGAGGAAGGCTTCTTTCTTCTTTTCAAACTTTTCCCTGTCATGGTCGCGGATAATATATTCCGCCGCCGCTTCCTCCACTGTGCCGTTTAACGCGTCCAGATGGTAAAAGCCCTCATAACCGCAGGTGTACATAGGATTCTCCGCAGCCGGAAGCATGGACTGGAACTCCTGCGCCATCAGAATCGCATTCCGCATCTTGTCCTTTGCTTCTCCGGGATGTACGCTTCTTCCGTGTATCCTTACCTTTGCTCCAGCGGCATTAAAGTTTTCGTATTCCAGCTCGCCCAGCCTTCCGCCGTCCACCGTATAAGCGTAATCCGCGTCAAAAAGCTCCACATTAAAGTGGTCCGCACCGGCTCCCACCTCCTCGTCCGGGGTAAATCCAAGACGTATTTTGCCGTGGAGGATATCGGGATTGCAAAGAAGACGTTCCGCCATAGCCATAATCTCCGCGACTCCCGCCTTATCGTCCGCCCCGAGCAGCGTTGTCCCGTCGGTGACTATCAGTCTCTTCCCCACATAGGATGCAAGCTCCGGGAAATCAGCCGTCTTCATCACCACCTGTTTTTCTTCGTTCAGCAGAATATCCTTTCCGTCGTAGTTGTCAATGACGCGGGGCTTTACCCCGGCCCCCGTTACCGCCGGGGAAGTATCCATATGAGCAATGAATCCGATTACCGGAGCCATCTCGCATCCCACAGAGGCCGGAACAGAGGCGTATACATAGCAATGTTCCTCGTCGTAAGTAATCTCCTCCGCTCCCATCTCCTCAAGCTGCGCCGCTAAAACCTTTGCCAGATTATGCTGTTTCGCCGTGGAAGGGGTTGAAGCGCTTTCCTCAGACGACTCGGTATCAATCACAACGTACCTTAAAAAGTTTTCTATTACTCTTTCCATTCCATACTCCTTTTCCATCTAATTTAAAAATCCGTTTTTCTACTATTATAATGTGAGGTTTTCCCCCCGTCAATGCACGTTGCGGACTCTTTTAAAGCCCCAGCAGCTTTACATTCTTATAAAAATAGGTACGTCCAATCCCCAGCTCCCTGAGCGCTTCTGAAAGACTGATTTCCTTCCGCCTCCACTTTCCAGCTACGTCCTCAAAAGCCACCGGAACCGGCTTGCCCGGATTCCCGAAATGCACGCCTCTCTTTTTCGCAGCGGCAATTCCCTCCGCCTGCCGTTTCCGGATATTTTCGCGTTCGTTTTGGGCCACATAGGATAAAACCTGCAAAATCAAATCCGCCATAAACGTGCCTGTCAAATCTCTGTTTTTATCTCTGGTATCCAAAAGCGGCATATCAAGCACCACAATGTCTATCTGCCTTTCACGGGTAAGAATACGCCACTGTTCGAGAATTTCCTCGTAATTCCGTCCCAGACGGTCAATGGACTGGACCACAAGAATATCCTTTTTTCTCATTTTCTTAAGCAGCTTACGGTAAGACGTCCGGTTAAAATCTTTTCCGCTCTGCTTGTCCATGAAAATGTTTTCTTCCCGAACCGGGAAATTCTGTAATGCAATTTTCTGCCTGGCTTCGTTTTGTTCTTTGGTCGATACACGTATGTACCCATAAATTGTGTTTTGCATTGAATTTCTCCTTTTTGGTTTAATATACTTAATTCCTGCTATTGTACGTCAATACCGGCAAAGGAAAATTTCTCCAAAACCACATTTTTTACACGTGTAAAAAGCCCCTCCGTTTTTCCGGAAAGGCTCTTTTCTCCCACTTTTTATACCTATTGTTCTTATCTGTTCAAATTACTTTTCAAATTTCCCGGCCAACTTTACTTTCATCCCGCCTTTCAGCTCTTTGCTGCTTTTGAGCACTATGGGCTGCTCCAGTTCGTCAAGTATCGCCACCTGTTCAGTGGAGATATCCACGGGAAAACATATCACGTCCTTTTCCCGAAGCCGGTACTCCTTTCCCCAGGCTCCGGCTTCTTCCTCCACCACAAACACGCTGGACATTCCCATACTGTTCAGATGAATATGCTTATTGTCCACCACCTGGTCGTAGTCGTGGACATAATTGATTTCCACGGGAAGCATCTCTCCCGCTGTGCCATCTTCCTTCAGTCTGATTTTCATGTAGTGCCCGTCACCGCCCATTTCATAGGAAGTCACTGTCCCGATTCCCAGGTCGGTTCCCTCCTGAAACAGCCGCGAATGCAAATGAAAGGTATGAGGCACCATAAGGGACGCTTCCTCCTTACTCAGAACCTCCGCCTCCACCTGACAATTATAAACGATTGTTCCGGCCTGCGGGTATCCTGTTTCAACCTCCGGCATCATCTTTCTTTCACGCCAAAGCGCCCAGGCCGTAGTCCCGGCCAGACAAAGCACCCAGGCCGTCAGCAAAAACAGTCCCAGTTTCTTGGAAAAACTCATTTTGTTGTCTTCTTCTTTCTTCATGCGGCCTCTCCCCCTGCAGATTTCCCGTTTTACAGCTTTCTCCAAATTCTGTTTCTCAGCTTCGGCTCTGTGCCAGATTACTGCTCTGGCGCCAGCTCCGGCTTCTCACATCAGATTGCTTCTCTGGCGTCAGCTCCGGCTTCTTACATCAGATTGCTTCTCTGGCGTCAGCTCCGGCTTCTCACATCAGATTGCTTCTCTGGCGTCAGCTCTTGACACCTGACATACTGATTCCCTCTATCAGATATTCCTTTGCCATGAGAAATGCAAACAGCGCCGGAAGCATGTATACCACGGAAGCCGCATAATACACGATGGCCTCTCCGTCAAGCAACTGGCTTAAATACACCGACATTGGGAACTTGTAAGAATCCTCGATAAAAACCACCGCCTGGTCAACAATATTCCAGTTGTCCACAAAAAGCAGAATCAGCATTGCCGATATTACCCCGGTCATATTGGGATACATAATCTTCCGGTAAATCTGGAACTCTCCCGCTCCGTCCAGCCGGGCGGCTTCCAGACATTCCTCCGGAAATTCCTTTATCTGCTGTCTTATCAGAAAGACCCCTAAGGGGTGGAACACTGCTGGAAGAATGATTGCCCACCAGCTATGGCGAATCCCAAGCCAGCCTGTGACCAGATAATGAGGCACCAGCGTAAGCTGCATGGGCATCAGCATTACAATCATGTACACAAAAAACAGCCCTTCCTTATATTTCCACTTCCACTGCCAGAACCCGTAAGCCGCCAGCGGCGCAATCACAAACTGTCCCGCCAGAATCGGAAGCAGCAAAGCGACGGAATTCCAGATAAGCCGCAGATACACCGGATTTATCATAAGGTCTTTGTATCCTTCTTTAAACAAAGCGGATTTTCCCGTCGTTATGGCAAGCGGTAAAACGGCCAGCGCCACCGCCGCCGCAATAATGAAAACAGATAATACTTTTCCTGCCTTTTTTCCCATGAAAGCCTCCTTATTTTATCAAATATCCGCCTTACAGCCGTCCGGCCCGTTACCCGCCGGAGTAATCCGTCATGCGGCACTGCAGCTTATAGACAATCCACAGCATAGCGCCGAGAACCACAAACATCACCCATGCGGAGGCTGAAAGCTTTTGCATGTTCATGGCCGTGAACTGGTTATTCATGTAGTGCTGCAGCATGTAAATAGACGGCGTGGGATAAGCCCCGTACAGCATGTAGACTTCCTTAAATACCTTAAAGGAATTTACAATCGACATCAGCAGTACCACAAAGGTGGTAGGGCTTAAATATATCCATGTTATGTACTTAAACTGTTCCCAGGAGGTGGCCCCGTCTATCTGGCTCTGTTCGTAATAGGCTTTGGGAATCCAGTTGATTCCCGACCAGAATAAAACGATGGAAAAGCTGATATTCTTCCACAGAAACACGATGACAATCACCGCAAAGGCCCAGCCGCTGTTTTCAAGGCTTAAGGGCTTATTTCCCGCTATCTGCCACAAACTGCTGATAAGCCCTGTCTTTCCGAAAACCGATTTCCAGAAGGCAATGGTGGTTCCGGAGGGTACAATCAGCGGAATCAGCAGAAAAAACAGAACCGTCTTTCCCCACTTTTTATCCTTAAGCGCAAGCACCAAAAGTAAGGCGGCCGCCATGCCAAGAGGAACGGAAGCCAGTATGAAAAGCAGCGTGTTTCTGCCGGCCTGCATATACAAATCGTTGGCAAACAGACTCCCGAAATGTTTAAAGCCCGCCCATTTTTTATCCGCCATGTTGTTAATCAGGGAATAATACAGCGTGGACAGGAACGGGACAATGTAAAAAAAGCACATTCCCGCCAGACTGGGCAGGATAAAAAGCAGACACAGAAAGTCTTTTTTCGTTTTTTGTGTTTTTTTCATTTTGTGCCTCCTCATTCTTTCTCCCATTCCTCCAGGATACGTTTCAGCTCGTTCTTTTCCTCCTCACTCACCTTTTCGCCGCCGTTTAAGGCCGTGAGCATTTTGGAAAAGGAACCCTCGCAGTTCCTGTCAAGGAACTCCCGTGATATTTTCTTTATGTATTCGTTCCGGGTGATAAGCGGTATATAAAGCCTGCGTCCGCTTTCGCTGACATCCCCCGCCAGATTTTTCTGTCTTATCCTGAAAAGCAGGGTGTTCACGGTCTGCTTTTTCCAGTTTCTTTTTGTGCGGTCATTCACGCACTTATGCAATTCGCCAAAACCCATGGGTCTTTCGCATTCCCACAGCACCTCCATAATCTCCATTTCTCCCTCTGTCAGGTGAATTGAGCTCATTCCTGTCCTCCTGTTTTGATTCCCGCGAGCAATGAGCCAAGCGGCTGCGAAGCAGACATTTGGCGAATGCCGCGAGGGTCACATACCCCGCAGCTTGCTGCGTTGCAAGTTTGATGCTCCGTCAGCTTGCTGCGGGGTTGTTGACTGTGAGGGGGCTCAACAATGCATTGCAGATGTTGGCAGCATGGAGGATTTTTATGAACATTAAAGAGAATTCAAATTTTAAGAGTGTGGAACTTTCTGACGAGGAAATTGATATTTATTCGCTAAAAAACTGTGATTTTACATCTCATGCTTCTTTTGACAGATTTGAGCGGTTTGATGAAGCCTTTGAATTAAATAAAACAGACGGCAGACCGGCGCCATTTGACAGGATTTTCCGGGTTGATAAAGGACATCCAGATGGTGCTGAGCTGCATTGTGTGACGGAGAATGGTATTATTTTCATATTAAATGAAGAGAAGTTCAGAAACTGGGAAGGCTGCATCGTGACGGTTTTATTTGCCCGTGTGAACCAGACGAAACGGCTGTATAATGCTGTAGGTATTGAATTTCCGGAGCCGATACGCAGGAAGTGTGAAGAATGGGAAAGGCGTGGATTGAATCAATCCTGATTTTTCGATTGCGGGTTGCGCCGTCCCTGAACTTTTTCGTTTTCCTGGTCCCAATATAAATCATATGTTACCTTGCCTGTACTTCTTGTAAGATGGACAGGCTTAAATTCTTTTTGCCTGTTGGCACGCTTTATGTAGTGTATATCAGTGACACCGTTCTTGCTTCAAATAAAATTCAGTTGTCTCTTTTATTATTTTTTCCATCATAAAACTATAACGTACCTTTCCGCCGGAAGCAATCCGCGTTCTGTGCCCGTTCAGGCTGTCTTAACCGCCTGACATTTTTTACTTGACAAATACCCCATAGGGGTATATTATAAATTTGTAAAGTAAATACCCCATAGGGGTATATGAATCCATGGAAATAATAAGAGGTGATGGGATGCCGCAAAAAGGAGATAATAAAAACCAGGAAAATATATGCAGCAACTGCGATAGCTGCCGTACCAAGCATACGCCCAGAGACGAAAAGCAGCGCAGACAGCTTCAAAACCGGTTAAACCGAATGGCGGGGCAACTAAACGGAATCAGCCGGATGCTGGAGGAAAACCGGTACTGCGGGGATATCCTGACGCAGGTGGCGGCTGTGGAAAGCGCCCTGCAGAGCTTCGGCTATCTTATTTTGCAGGAGCATATGGAAACCTGCGTGGTGGAAGAAATCCGCAGCGGCAACACACAGATTGTGGAAGAAGTGACTGAACTGGTCAAAAAATTGAAATAGGAGGCGTTTATGACAAAGCAAAAATATACGGTGACAGGCATGACCTGTTCCGCCTGTTCCTCCCACGTGGAAAAAAGCGTCTGCAAGCTTTCGGGAATGGGCGATGTGACGGTGAACCTGCTCACCAACAGTATGCAGGTCCAATATGACGAGAACCTTTGCAGTGAAGATAGCATCATAGAAGCGGTGGAGAAGGCAGGCTACGGCGCAAGTCCGGTTCAGGCCGGCGGAGCGCGGCAGGATATGTCCGGCAGCGGCGAGCGCGGCGTAAGGGAAGATGCGGGGAACCGCTCTTTGCAGAAAGAGAGCGGAAAAGATAAAGCGGGACGGGAAGCCCTGAAACGGAAAAAGGAAAATAAGGAAATGAAGGTAAGGCTTACCGTTTCCATTGTTTTCATGCTTCTTCTGATGTTTGTGTCCATGTACCATATGTTTTTTATGTGGCTGAACCTTCCCGTACCGGGATGGCTGATGGTACTGTTTCACGGAAACGAAAACGCGCTGACCTTTGCGTTTACCCAGTTTTTGCTCACGCTTCCGATTATCTATGTGAACAGGAAGTATTACCAGACCGGATTTAAAACCCTGTTCCACTTAAGCCCCAACATGGACAGCCTGATTGCCATCGGCTCGGGAGCGGCGCTTGTATACGGCGTTTTTGCCATTTACCGGATTGGCTACGGCCTGGGACACGGGGACGGCGCTCTGGTCTCGAAATACGCCTCGGACCTTTATTTTGAGTCGGCGGGAATGATTCTGGCGTTGATTACGGTGGGAAAGTACATGGAATCGCGGTCAAAAGGCAAAACCGGAGAAGCCATAGAAAAACTGATGGATTTATCCCCCAAAACGGCCATTTTGCTTCAGGAAAACGGGGAGGAGACGGAAATTCCCACCTATCAGCTTATGAAGGACGATTTGTTTGTGGTCAAACCCGGCAGTCTGATTCCGGTTGACGGCGTGGTGGTGGAGGGAACCTCCAGCGTCAACGAGGCTGCGATTACAGGGGAGAGCATTCCCGTGGAAAAGCAGGCCGGCGACGCGGTGGTATCCGCCACAATGAACAAAGCAGGCAGATTGGTGTGCCGGGCGGTGAAAGTAGGGGAAGACACCACGCTATCCCAGATTATCCGTCTGGTGGAGGAGGCATCCGCCTCCAAAGCGCCCATCGCCAGAATGGCGGATAAAATTGCCGGGATTTTCGTGCCGGCGGTAATGGGAATCGCTCTGGTTACCTTTTTTGTCTGGCTGATGGCCGGAGGCGGTTTTGAGGCGGCCATGTCAAGCGCGATTGCGGTGCTGGTGATTTCCTGCCCCTGCGCCCTGGGTCTTGCGACGCCCGTAGCCATTATGGTGGGAACCGGCGTGGGAGCGAAAAACGGAATCCTCATCAAATCCGGAGATGCTCTGCAGTCGGCAAAGGATATCGATACGGTGGTGCTTGACAAGACCGGAACCATCACGGAAGGCAGACCGAGAGTTACGGATATTTTTGGCTACAAAAAGGAGCTTGATACAAGACGGCTGCTTGTGCTTGCGGCGGCCATTGAAAAACCCAGCGAGCACCCCCTTGCCGAGGCCATCTTAAACGAGGCGGAAAAGACGGGAGAAAAGATTCCCGGCGTTACGGATTTCCAGGCGGTCTTTGGCAGAGGCGTTAAGGGAACCTGCGAAGGGAAAAGATATCTGGCTGGCAACAAAGCCTTTATGGAAGATAACGGGATTTTGCTGACAGACTTACAGGAAGAGGCCATGGCGGACTTGTCGGCGGAAGGAAAAACCCCGCTTTTGTTTGCAGGGGAAGGAGAGCTTCTCGGAATCATAGGAGTTGCTGATACGGTTAAGGAGTCCTCTGTAAGAGCCGTCAGAGAGTTCCACGATATGAAAATAGAAGTGGTAATGCTGACCGGCGACAATGAACGCACTGCCCAGGCGGTGCGCCGGGAACTGGGCATCAACCGGGTAGTGGCGGAAGTGCTTCCGGAGGATAAGGAGAAAGAAATCAGAAAGCTGCAGGGCGAAGGCAGAAAAGTGGCCATGATTGGGGACGGCATTAACGACGCGCCGGCGCTGGCCGCGGCGGATGTGGGAATCGCAATCGGTGCGGGAACGGACGTTGCCATTGACAGCGCCGACATCATCCTGATGAAAAGCAGGCTGACGGACGCTATCAGCGCCATCAGATTGAGCCGTGCAGTGATAAAAAACATTAAAGAAAACCTGTTCTGGGCTTTCTTTTACAATACCATTGGCATTCCGTTAGCCGCCGGACTTTTATATCCCGCCTTTGGCATTAAGTTAAATCCCATGTTCGGGGCGGCGGCCATGAGCCTGAGCAGCCTGTTCGTGGTGGGAAACGCGCTGCGGCTCCGCGGCTTTAAAGGACGCCGGCATGAGACCTCCGGTGAGGGACACAGCTCCGGTATTCAGGCAGAGGCCGATATCCGCAAGAAAGAATATAACCAAGAAAATACAGAAAAAACTTTGAAGGAGGAAAAGAAAATGACAAAGACAATGACGATTGAGGGAATGATGTGTGCGCACTGCACAGGCAGGGTACAGAAAGCGCTTGAGGCAGTGCCGGGCGTTGAGAGTGTTGCCATGAGCCTTGAAAACAAAAGCGCAAAAGTGACGCTTGGCGAAGACGTGGCGGATGAGGCGCTGAAAGCTGCCGTGACGGAAGCAGGATACGAAGTAGTGGAAGTAAAGTAAAAGGAAATCTTTTTTCCAGTCTTTCAAACCGGAAAATATGAGTCAGGACAAAAGCCGGAAAAGGGCGGCCGCTCCAGAGTATAAAC